>NZ_JBIMPP010000010.1:0-172572 GCF_043906805.1 Actinomadura sp. SCN-SB
CTGGGGTTGTTGCGGAGTGTTTGTGGTGCCGCGAGTTGCTGCGTGCCTTCGCGCTCGGAGCTTTGTTGGTGGGCCGGGGTGGGTGCTTCAGGCGGGGTAGGCCTGGCGGGAGGAGGCACCTCGGGGGTCGTCTTGGCGGTAGGCGGGTTCGTTCTCGCGTTCGTCGGTCAGCTCGCCGAACTCGTCGAAGTCGAAGCCCTCGAAGCTGGGGAGTGAGGCCGGGTCCGAGGAGTCTCGGTCGGCCGTCTTGGGGGCTCGCAGGACGGCCCAGACCGTGGTGGTTCCCTCGTCGTGGCGTACGCCCCAGCCTTCGGCGAGGGCCTCGACGATTCCCAGGCCCCGGCCGCCCAGGGAGGAGAGGGTCCCGGGGCCGCGCCTGGGCTCGGTGTTGGCGCCGCCATCGCTCACCGACAGTTCGATCATGTCGTCCTTGCGGGACCAGGACAGGCGGACCTGGCCGGAGGGAAGGGGACGCGCGTGGCGGAGGGCGTTGCTGAGGAGTTCACTGATGATGACGCTGGCGTCGTCCACCACCGACTCGTAGACGCCCGACGCGAGCAACTCGGAGCTGAGGCGTCTACGGGCGACAGCGACGCTGGACGGCGCGTAGGGCAGCATGACCACGCTCGACGCCCTCACCTCCCGTGACCCTGCGCGTTCGATGGCCGTTACGGCCCGGCCCTTTCCGGTACGTCCGAAATGCCCGAAAGGCTGGATGTGGAAACCTGGTGGCAACACCCTGCTTGCGGGCACAACGAGTGAGCGACCGTCCGGTCACGGCCCTCACCCCCGTCCGCGGTGTGAACTCCGCCGCTCTTCCAGCGGAAATCCACTAGGGATCTTTCCAGTGGACGGCGGATTACTCCTCGCGCGCGCGTTTCGTCCGTCACAGCGGCGCGGATGGGCGGGTTCGGTGGTGTGACCTCCCAGCAACGACCGTCCGGCGTCCGTAACATTCGGGTAACGGCCGCCGGATGATCATTCGGCGTCGCCGGCCACCGCGAGTCTCAGGCACATGCGGGTGCCGGTGCGGCCGTCCTCGGACGACGGCGCCGGATGCGCGGAGATCTGGCCGCCCTGCGCCTCGGTGAGGCGCTTGACGATATACAGGCCCAGTCCGACGCCCCCGAACCTGCGGCGGTCGCCCGCCTCTCCCTGGACGAACCGCTCGAAGATCCGCTCATGGTCGCCCGGGGCGATGCCGATGCCCTCGTCCACCACGCCGACCACCAGCTCGGCGCCCTCGCGGTGCGCGGTGACCAGGACGCGGCCGCCGTCCGGCGAGTACTTGAAGGCGTTCTCCAGCAGCTGTCCCACGACGATGTCGGTGGCGAGCGCGTCCCCGCGGGCCGGCGGGAGGCCGTCGGCGATCTCCAGCTCGACCCGGTGCAGGTCCGACAGCGAGCGGAACCCGGCCACCACGCCCTCCAGCACCTTGGCCAGGTCGAACGTCTCGATCGTCACCGCCAGCTCGTCGGCTCCCGCGCGGGCGCCGCGCAGCAGGTGCTCCACCAGGCGGCCGAGGGACTGGGCGCGGTCGGCGATGGTGGCGACCGCCGCCCGCCGGTCGGCGTCGGCCAGCTCGTCCCACCGATGGGTGAGCGTGCTGGCGTACCCCTGGACGACCGTGACGGGGGTGCGCAGCTCGTGGCTGGTGGTGGCGAGGAAGAGGTCCTTGGCCTCCTCCAGCGCCTTGGCCTCGGTGACGTCGCGGAAGTCGACCACCAGCTCGCCGGTCTCCTCGATCTCCGCGGCGAGCACGTTCAGCCACACGCCCGACTCCAGCGGCAGCGTCAGCATCTCCCCGATCTTGGGCAGCTCGAACGGCAGCCGCCGGCCGACCGCCTCCTCGGGCGGGATGCCGGTGAGCGCGTGCGCGGCCGGGTTCCACTGGCGGACCAGCCCGTCGCGGTCGAGCACCGCGATCCCGTCCGCGCTGGAGTCGATCACGGCGCGCTCGTGCGCGCGCTGCCGCACCACCTCGGCGTACGCGACGGCGTTGCCGACCGCCACCCCGGCGTGCCCGGCCAGCAGCTCCAGCAGTTCCAGCTCGGTGTGCCCCACTTTGCGCCCGGAGAACAGCGCGTACAGCGCCCCGTACGGCTTGTTCTGCAGGAACGACAGGCCGAGCGCGACCGTGTGCAGCCCCTCCAGCTCCGACCAGATCAGGTCGCCCAGCCGCTGCTCACCGGTGGCCAGCCGGACCGTCCGGCCCGACCGCAGCAGCTCGCCGACGAGGCTGGAACGCAGGTCGGCGGTGGTGCCGCGCATCCGTTCCGGCAGCCCCGACATGCTGACCAGACGCAGCCGGTCGCCCTCGATCCGGACGAAGCCACCCGCGTCGGCGCCGGTCAGCTCGATCAGCGCGCCGGTGATCCGGTCCAGCACCGTGCCGAGGTCGAGCTCGGCGTTGAGGTCGGCGACGATGTCGTTGAGGCGGCGCACCAGCCGGGCCCGCTCGGCGGTGTGGTGCTGGGCGGCCTCGTCGTCCTCCACCGGGTGGTAGACGCCGACCCAGCCCAGCAGGCCGCCGTCCCGGTCCTTCAGCAGGCTGGTGTCGATCAGGACGTCGATCAGCCGCCCGTCCCGGTGGAAGCGGCGGGTGGCGATGGAGATCTGCCCGCCGTCGCCCTCGCGGCGGGTCAGCAGCCGCTCCTGGACGGCGTTGTGCTCGGCCATCAGCTCGTCCGGGACGATCGGCGACCGGCGCCCCAGGACCTCCTGCGCCGTCCAGCCGAACATCCGCTCGGCCGCCGGGTTCCAGACGGTCACCCGGGACCGCTCGTCCACCGCCACGATCGCGTCGGCCGCGCACTCGATGACGGCGCGGGCGATGGGGTCGTGAACGGACTGCACGCCTGTCATCGTGCCATCGCGACCCTGCGCGCCGCCGGGTAACCGCCGGTGAAAAGTTCTTGCTCTTGGTCCCTGGTCTACGGAAAAACGCCACGTCAGCCCGGTAACAGACGGAAGTGACATCGCCGCCGCCCACCTGCGCGCTTATCGGAAGGCGAAGGATTCACCCGCGGCCGCGGGCGACCCGTCCGGCGGCGAGCGCGGCGAGACCGGCGACCAGGAACGACAGCAGCGACGCGCTCATCCAGGACTGCGGCGTGAACCCGATCGCGCCCTGGACGTCCTGCCAGAAGCTCGCCCACCAGCTCACCCCGCCCGGGTAGATCAGCTGGTAGACGACGAACCCGGCCGCCCAGGCCGCGATCATGCCCCAGCGGGACGGGGCGTCGCGCTCCATGTTCCAGCCGAGCTCGTCCACGGGGGCCTTGCCCAGCGCGGCGCGGAGACGTCCCCTGCCCAGGAAGAAGTCGGCGGCCAGCACGCCCAGCATCGGCACGAACACCGAGCCGATGAGGGACAGGAACGCCGCGTAGTCCCCGATGTCCAGCAGCAGCGCGAGACCGGTGATCACCGCGCCGAGCGCGATCGTCAGCACTCTGCGGTCGGCGCGCGGGACGAGGTTCTGGATGGACACCGCGGTGGAGTACACGTTGGCGAACGACTGGTCGGCCTCGCGCAGCACGAACACGGCGAAGAACAGCGTGCCCAGCGCGACGCCGAGGAACGGGTCGAACACCTTCGACGAGTCGCCCGCCACCAGGGCCAGCGCCAGCAGGCCCAGCACGTACGCGAAGATCTGCGTGGCCGAGTAGCCCACCGCGGCGGCGCCGAACGCGCCCCGCGCCGAACGGGCGTGCCGGGTGTAGTCGGCCGCCAGCGGGACCCAGGAGATCGACACCGCCAGCGCCGCGTCCGCGCCGATCCAGAACCCGCCCCACGACCCCTCGGTCAGGTCCGGCAGCGGCTCGCGCAGAAGCTGGACGTAGAAGTACACCAGCGCGATCATCACGGCGGCGGTGACATAGCGGCGCAGCAGGCGTACCGAGCCCAGCGGCCAGATCGTCAGCGCGGTCGTGAGGAGCCCGGCCGCGATCACATAGCCCCAGCGCGGCACCCCGTCCCACAGCGTGCGGGCCGCGTCCGCGATCACGATCAGCTCGAAGGTGCCCCAGCCGATCAGCTGCGCGATGTTCAGCACGGTCGGCAGGTACGAGAGCCGGGCCCCGAAGAGCCCGCGCAGCAGCACCATCGCGGGCTGTCCCGTCCGCGCGCCCGGCGCCGCCGCCAGGCCCAGCATGAGCCCGCCCAGCGCCGTACCGACGACCATCGCGACGATCCCCGCGGCGATCGACAGGGTGGGACGGCCGTTCTCGTCCGGTGCCAGCACGGTGTACGCGCCGGAGAACGCGAAGAGGCTCACGCCCAGGTTGGCCCAGAACGCGCCCTGGTCCCAGAATCCCAGCGCCCGCGGCGCCGGCTCCTCAAGGGTGAAGGGGACCTCGTCGCGCGGACGTCGTTCGACGGTGACGCTCGTGTCGGACACCGGAGACACGCTCCCTACGCCGGCATTACCCGGACAGGTTCAGGCGGTCGGCGGCGCCATGCGAGCCGTCATCGGCTCCGGCCGCCCTCTCAGCCCGGTTGGCCCGAGCTCCCGCGAAAATCGGTCGAAGGGATCGTACCTATGCAACGCGCACAAAACCACCACCGACCCGCGCGGTGGCCGTCACCACGGAGCGAGGAGGTCAGGCGACGTAGGGCGGGGCGCCGGTGTCGGTCTCCATCGGCCGGCCCACCTCGGCCCACCGCTTCATGCCGCCGTCCACGTTCCTCGCCAGCCAGCCCGCCTGGTTCAGCGCGACCGTCACCTGGGCCGAGCGCGCCCCCGACCGGCAGATCACGTAGATCTCCTGGTCACGCGGGACCTCGGCGGCGCGATCGCGCAGCCGCCCCATCGGGATGTGCACGGCCTGGGGCGCGTGACCCGCGTCCCACTCGTCCTGTTCACGCACATCCAGCAGGTACGCGTCCTGCGGAACGTCCTGTGCGTCCACCGCCGGGACATCGTCCCCGAAATTCATCACACCTCCATGGAACCGTGTGGACCCCTGTCACGTCGAATCACGCATGCGGTATCGGACGCTCCTTTTCACCGCGCCCGGCCTGGCCATGATCCTGGCATCGGCCGGCTGCGGCTCCGAACAGGCATCCAACCAACCCGCCAACGACCCCGCCGACCGTTCTCCCGCCACCTCGTCCGTCAGCCCGTCCGCCCAGGGCGACACGCTGACCATCCAGGTCAAGGCGTCCCCGCAGGCACCGGCCAAGACCTGGACGCTGCGCTGCGACCCCGTGGGCGGCGACCATCCCAAGGCCGAGCAGGCGTGCGCCAAGCTCGCCGCCACCCAGGACCCGTTCAAACCCATACCGGCCGACCAGATCTGCACCAAGATCTACGGTGGCCCCGAGGTGGCGACGGTCAAGGGCACGTGGCGCGACCAGCCCGTCAACGCCAGGTTCACCCGCGGCGACGGCTGCGAGCTCAACCGCTGGAGCAAGGTCGCCCCCCTCTTCGGCGACGTCCCCAAGGTCCGCTGACCACACACCAGCCCGGGGGTGTCCGCCCCAGCGCGGACCCTTCGCGTGTCCCTGAAGCGTCGATCCACACCACCCGCCCTCCAAGGGTCGCGACGCCGCGCAGGGTGAACTCGATCTTGAAGGCGCGTTGGGCCTGTGTGCCGGCGCGGACGTGAACCCGGTTCTGGTCGTCGCGTGGGGGTCTGCTCGGCCGCGCCCTGTGTCACTTGAGGAGGCGGGAGAGGCGGCGGTCGGCCAGGGGTTTGCCGCCGGTCTGGCAGGTGGGGCAGTACTGGAGGGAGGAGTCGGCGAACGAGACCTCGCGGATCGTGTCGCCGCAGACCGGGCACTTCTGGCCGGTGCGGGCGTGGACGCGGAGGCCGGTCTTCTTCTCGCCCTTGAGATCCTGGGCGGCCAGGCCGCGGGAGCGTTCGACGGCGTCGCCGAGGGTCTCGACGATGGCCCGGTGCAGGGTCTCGACGTCCTCGTCGGTCAGGGACGAGGCGATCTTGAAGGGGGACATCCTCGCCGCGTGCAGGACCTCGTCGGAGTAGGCGTTGCCGATGCCCGCGATGATCTTCTGGTCGCGGAGAAGGCCCTTGATCTGGGTGCGCTTGCCCTGGACGATGTCGCGCAGCGTGTCGGCGGTGAACGTCTCGTCCAGGGGGTCGGGGCCCAGCGAGGCCACGCCGGGGACCTCCTGGGGGTCGCGGACGACGTACACCGCCAGGCCCTTCTTGGTCCCGGCCTCGGTCAGGTCGAAGCCCGAGCCGTCGTCGAGGTGGACGCGCAGGGCCAGCGGGTTCTTGCCGCCGGGGCGCACGGGTCTGGTGGGCAGTTCCTCGCGCCAGCGCAGCCAGCCCGCGCGGGCCAGGTGGACGACCAGGTGGAGCCCGTCGATGTCGAGGTCGAGGAACTTGCCGTGCCTGGTGACCCCGGTCACGGTCAGCCCGCCCAGCGCTGAGACCGGCGGGTCGTAGGTCTTCAGCGCCGAGATGGCGAGAACATCGACGCGGGCGACGGCATGACCGGTCGCGCGTTCGCGCAGGAAGCCGGCCAGGGCCTCGACCTCGGGTAGTTCAGGCATGGTTTCAGTATCGGTGACGGCGGAGGGTGTCCACAGCCCTGTGGAAGCCTGTGGACAAATTTGTGGATGGACGGGCGGGGGCCCGGGTGTTCGATGCTTTCGCAGGATAGAGCCCTGCAAACTCGGACAAAATTCCCCGCCCTCGGGTCGTCGCCCGGGTGTTCGGGGTGTGGATAACTTCGCGGGCCGCCGGAGTGTGAGCGGGATCGCGAAATCACCCCTGGGGGGTAGGGGTTGCAGTCCCATGAACGCTGTGGCAGCATGAGGACCATGAAATACCCCCCAGGGGTAATAAGCCGACCGTAGAGGGAGCGCCGCATGACCACCGCCACCTACACCGTGACCGGAATGACCTGCTCGCACTGCGTGAACGCGGTCCGGGAAGAGGTCGGGCAGATCACCGGCGTGCACGCCGTGGCCGTCGACCTGGACTCCGGGCGAGTGACCGTGACCAGTGACTCCCCCCTCGACGACGCCCAGGTCCGGGAGGCCGTCGAGGAGGCCGGATACGAGTTGAAGGCATGACATGAACGTAGCGACCAAGCTGGGTGCCTACGCCCTGGGCCTGGCCGCCGTCTTCGGAGGCGCCCTCGGGGTCGGCGCGCTGACCGGCCCCGTGGGCGCCGACCCCGGCGCGTCCCGGACCGCCGGGCACGGAGAGGGCGGGCACGGTCGCGGAGGCTCCTCACATGGCGGCGGCAATACCCCTACCCCCCTACCCGGAGGTCTCCAGGTGTCCCAGGACGGCTACACCCTCAACCCTGGGACCACCACGATCCCGGCGGGCAAGCGCACCGACTTCCGCTTCACCGTGAACGGCCCCGACGGCAAGCCCGTCACCCGCTACACGCCCCTCCACGGCAAGAAGCTCCATCTGATCATCGCCCGCCGTGATCTGTCGGGCTTCCAGCACCTCCACCCCACGGAGGCCGGCGGCGGCGTCTGGACGATCCCGCTCACGCTGCCCGACCCCGGGGCCTACCGGTTCTTCACCGACGTCCAGCCCGAGGGCGCGCCCAAGCAGCTCACCCTGGGCACCGACATCACCGCCCCGGGCGACTACGAGCCCACGCCGCTCCCGGCGCCCGCGCAGGTCGCCGAGGTGGACGGGTACGAGGTCCGGCTGGACGGGGCGCTGGTCCCGGGACGATCGAGCAAGATCACCCTGACCGTGAGCAAGGACGGCCGCCCGGTCACCGACCTGGAGCCGTACCTGGAGGCGTACGGTCACCTCGTGGCCCTGCGCGACCGCGATCTCGCCTACCTGCACGTCCACCCGGACGGCGAGCCGGGCGACGGCAGGACCGAGCCCGGTCCGTCCATCACCTTCTACGCCGAGGTGCCCAGCACCGGGACGTACCGGCTCTACCTGGACTTCCAGCACCAGGGGAAGGTCCGGACCGCGGAGTTCACCGCCACCGCCGGTGCGGGGCAGGCGGTCCCGGCGCAGGACGACCATGGTGGTGGCGACCACCGGCACGCCGACTAGCGCTGATCCGACGAAAGGGAGGGGCAGAGATGAGCACGGAAGTGACCCCCGGCCGGGTCGAGCTGACGATCGGCGGCATGACGTGCGCCTCGTGCGCCGCCCGCGTCGAGAAGCGGCTGAACAAGATCGAGGGCGTGACCGCCACCGTCAACTACGCCACGGAGAAGGCCAGGGTCGACTACCCCGACGGCGTGACCGTGGACGATCTGATCGCGCAGGTGGAGAAGGCCGGGTACACGGCCGAGCCGCCACCCCCGCCCACAACCGCCGCCGGATCCGAGGACGCCTCCGCGGAGGAGGACGACGGCCTGCGCCCACTGCGGCAGCGGCTGGTGACGGCGATCGTGCTGTCGGTCCCGGTGGTCGCGATGGCGATGGTGCCGGCCTGGCAGTTCGACAACTGGCAGTGGCTGTCGCTGACCCTGGCGGCGCCGGTGGTGGTGTACGCGGGGTGGCCGTTCCACAAGGCCGCCTGGACGAACCTGCGGCACGGCGCCGCGACCATGGACACGCTCGTGTCCCTGGGCACGCTGGCGGCGTTCGGCTGGTCGCTGTGGGCGTTGTTCTGGGGCATGGCGGGCGAGCCGGGGATGAAGCACGAGTTCGAGTTCTCGGTGACCCGCACCGACGGGTCGATGAACATCTACCTGGAGACCGCCTCCGCGGTGATCGCGTTCATCCTCGCCGGACGGTACTTCGAGGCCCGCGCCAAGCGGCGCGCCGGGTCGGCGTTGCGCGCGCTGATGGAACTGGGCGCCAAGGACGTCGCCGTCCTGCGCGACGGCGGACGCGAGGAGCGGATCCCCGTCGAGCGACTGGCGGTCGGCGACGTGTTCGTCGTCCGTCCCGGCGAGAAGATCGCCACGGACGGCGCGGTGGTCGAGGGATCGTCCGCCGTGGACGCCTCGCTGCTGACGGGCGAGTCCGTCCCGGTCGAGGTCGGCCCCGGGGACACCGTGACGGGCGCCACCGTCAACGCGGGCGGGCGGCTGCTGGTGCGCGCCACCCAGGTCGGGTCCGACACGCGGCTGGCGCAGATGGCGCGGCTGGTGGAGGAGGCGCAGGGCGGCAAGGCGAAGGTGCAGCGCCTGGCCGACCGGATCTCCGGGGTGTTCGTGCCGATCGTGATCGCGCTGGCCGTGGGCACGCTGGGGTTCTGGCTGGGCACCGGCGGCGGCGCGGCGGCCGCGTTCACCGCCGCGGTGGCCGTGCTGATCATCGCCTGCCCGTGCGCGCTGGGCCTGGCCACCCCGACCGCGCTCATGGTCGGGACGGGACGGGGCGCCCAGTTCGGCATCCTGATCAAGGGTCCGGAGGTGCTGGAGTCCACCCGCGCGATCGACACGGTCGTCCTGGACAAGACCGGCACCGTCACCACCGGCCAGATGGCCTTGGTGGACGTCATCACCGCCGAGGGCGTGGACGAGAACGAGGTGCTGCGCCTGGCCGGGGCCTTGGAGAACGCCTCCGAACACCCCATCGCGCAGGCCATCGCCACCGGCGCCGCCACCCGTGCTGGAGAGCTCGGCAAGGTGGAGGACTTCGCCAACGTCGAGGGCCTGGGCGTCCAGGGAATCGTGGACGGTCACGGCGTCCTGGTAGGGCGGCCGCAACTGCTGGCCGAGTGGTCGCAGCACCTGTCGCCCGAGCTGGAGAAGGCGATGCGGGAGGCGCAGGAACTCGGCCACACCGCGGTGGCGGTCGGGATCGACGGCGCCGCACGGGCTGTGATCACGGTCGCGGACCAGGTGAAGCCGGGCTCGGCCGAGGCCGTCGAGCGGCTGCGCGCGCTGGGGCTCCGTCCCGTCCTGCTCACCGGGGACGCCGAGGCCGTGGCCCGCACGGTCGCGAGCACCGTCGGCATCGGCGAGGTCATCGCCGAGGTGCTGCCCGAGGGCAAGGTCGATGTGATCAAGCGGCTGAAGGACGAGGGCCGCACGGTCGCGATGGTCGGGGACGGCGTGAACGACGCCGCCGCGCTCGCCGAGGCCGACCTGGGCCTGGCCATGGGCACCGGCACGGACGTGGCCATCGAGGCGTCCGACCTGACCCTGGTCAGCGGTGACCTGCGGGTGGCCGCCGACGCGATCAGGCTGGCCCGCCGCACCCTCGCGACGATCAAGGGCAATCTGTTCTGGGCCTTCGGCTACAACGTCGCGGCCCTGCCGCTGGCCGCCGCTGGCCTGCTCAACCCGATGATCGCGGGCGCGGCGATGGCGTTCTCGTCGGTGTTCGTGGTCAGCAACAGCCTGAGGCTGCGCCGCTTCAAGCCGCTGCACACCTCGGCCGGCTGATCCGGCGCCCGCCCGGCGTCCTCGGCGCCCCTGATGGAGGGGTTCAGGGGCGCCGGGCGTCGTCTGTGCAGCCGATGAGCCAGCCCGCCCATCGCCGCCAGGTGATCCCGCAACGGGACACCGTACGGTCGTCCGCGGGTGAGGAGTCCCGGCGCTCCTCCGACCGCTCGGGGATCGTGTCCGCCCTGGACGCGGATGTGCCGAGCGCCTTGCGGACGGCCTCGGGCCCGCCGACGCTACCGCCCGTTCCCGCGAGACCGGCCGGCAGAAGGATCGCCAAGAGCAAGAGGAGGACCGGCCGCAGCACCCCGCGCGCACCGGACGAACGGTCGGCGGCGGATGGCGAACGGCGGCGGCCCGATGTCACGGACGGACCCTATATCGCACTCCGGAGCCGGGACATCACTCGGAGTCCTCATATCCGTGGCGGGAGGGTGGCACGGTCATTACAACGGGACGTCCCAGAACGCGACCTCATGGCGCATCCCCTCAAGGAAGGCGCGCTCCGCCGCCGCCCGGTCCGGGTCCGCCTCGTCGATCATCTGGCCGATGCGGCGGGCCAGCGCGGCGAAGTCCGGATCGGAGTAGGTCTCGACCCAGCGCCGGTAGCGGGGTTCGGCGGGCGGGTTCTCCGCCAGCCGCGCGCCCAGCGTGGAGTAGCCCCACATGCACGGGTAGAGCGCGGCCAGTCCCTCGCCGTACGAGGAGGCGCGCTCCAGCAGGAACTCGGTGTACGCGGCGCACGCGGGGCCCTTCCGCGCCCCGTCCAGATCGGCTCCGAACCCGTCCGACAGCGAGCGGTGCAGCGACAGCTCCTCGTGGAACGTCGAATGCGCCAGATCGACGAGATCACCGAGATGGGCGTCCGAGGCCTGCCAGGCGAGGCGGGAGAAGACCCGCACGTAGTCCAGCAGGAAGAGATAGTCCTGCTCCAGCCAGGAACGGAAGACGGCCTCGTCCAGGTCGCCCCGCGCGATGCCCGCCACGGTCGGATGCTTCAGCTGCTCCTCGACCAGCGGCCGGCCGAGCTCCTCCAGATGTGCCGAGAGACTCATGCCGCAGAGTCTGCCAGCGCCCCCCGTTCCGGAAGAAACTGGAGGAAACACTCAGATCTGAACGATCGGGGCCCGGAGACGACCCGGCCCCGCCAGGTCGTGGACCTGGCGGGGCCGTCTGTCGAAGACCGGTGTGCGGGTCGCCTCTCGGCGAACGGCACAACGCGGCTCCAGCCGGACGGTATTCCGCGAAGGCAAAAGGTGAGGCCCGGGGACACCAGGCACACCGGCCAACAGGTATAACCGGCGGCCCCCGACGGATGTTCCCGGGCCTGCCCCTTTTCTCGGCCGGCGTCGGATGACCTTGGCCGGCCCCGTCCCCGCGTCAGGCCCAGGAGGCTTCGGCGGGCTCCCTCACGGTGGTGTTGATGCGGTTGAAGAAGTTGGTGATCGCGATCATCAGGATCACGGCGGACAGACCGGCCTCGTCGAAGTGGTCGGCCGCCGCGTCCCAGATCTCATCGGTCACCACGGTGGGCCGGTCGGCCAGCCGGGTCGCCGCCTCGGTCATCTCCAGGGCGGCCCGTTCCGCGTCGCTGTAGCAACTCGCCTCCCGCCACGCCGGTAGCTGGAGCAGCCGCTCGTCCGACTCCCCGGACGTGCGGGCCTGGCGCGTCCCGATGTTGATGCACGCGGCGCACCCGTTGATCTGGCTCGCCCTCATGTGGACCAGTTCCAGCGTCGTCTGCGGGACACCGCCCGACCGGATCGCCTTCATGATCGTCTGCACGCCGGCCATCACGTCCGGCATGACCAGCGCGGGATTCTTCATCCGGGCTTCCATGTGCGTCTCCTCTCCTGCTGTCTTCGCCCCGATGACGGATCCCACGGCACGGACGTGACCGGGGCGCGGTCAGTCGGTCCGGCGGGGGCCGGGGCCGACTTCCCGGACGACGACGTACCGGGGGTCGCCGCTCATCCGCGATTCGGCCGTGCCGCTCAGGCCGGCGAGCGCCGCGTTGATCGCGGCCGTCCGCCCCTCGGTGTCGGAGGTCGCCGCGAAATGCCGGAAGTCGGCCTCGGTGGCCCAGTGGACGATGGTGTAGACGCGGGTCCCGTCGACGCTCACATGGAATCGCGCCGACCTGTAGCCGGGATAGAACCGGACCCACCGCTCCTGTATCTCGGCGAACGCCTCGACCAGTTCCCGCTGGGTCCGCGGCCCGTCCACCGTGTAGTCGATGATCGAGTAGAAGCCCTCATCCGTCCGCACGCCGGAGTCCTTCACACCTCGGCCCTCCACACCTCTCGGTAACGGGTCAGCGAGAACGAGCGTGCAACCCCGATCGCGGTTGAGGTCAACACCCCCGATGCCCGGCCAGTTGACATCAACATTGCTTGAGGTTTCAGGGTGGACACCGAGGACGATGACCGGCTCGGATCGGAGTGACCATGGTTGAGCGTGCCCTCCAAGTGGCGATCATCATCGGGAGCAATCGGAACGGCAGGTTCGCGCCCGCCGTGGGACGGTGGTTCACCCGGCTGGCCGAGGACCATGAGGGGCTGCGGCCCGAGGTCATCGACCTCGGGAACCTGGACGTGCCCTCGGTGCTGGGGCTACCGGACGCCTGTGAGCCGCTCTCCGCGGCCACGGCGGTCCTCGACAGGGCGGACGGGTTCGTCGTCCTCACCCCGGAGTACAACCACAGCTTCCCCGGCACGCTGAAGAACTTCATCGACCTGCACGACTCGCAATGGCGGGCCAAGCCGGTCGGGTTCGTCTCGTACGGCGGCAGGGCCGGAGGGCAGCGCGCGGTGGAGCATCTGCGGCAGGTGTTCGCCGAGCTGCACGCGATGACGATCCGCGAAACGGTCAGCATCCACAACCCGTGGGGGCGGTTCGGCGCCGACGGCCACCCTGACGACCCGAAGGCGTCCGGCGCCGCCAAGGCCATGCTCGACCAGCTCGTGTGGTGGGGCCGCGCGCTGCGGGACGCCCGCGCCGTCCGGCCGTACGGCACGTGAACGAGAAGGGGACATCACCGTGAAGAACGAGGAGACCGCGCCCGCTAGAGGGGCGATGGCGATCGCGCTCGTCCTGGTCCTGGGGATGACGGTCACGACGCTGGACATGACCGTGGTGAACGTCGCGATCGCCCACCTGTCGGCGGACTTCGCGGCCCCGCTGGCCACGGTCCAGTGGGTCGCGACGGGCTACTCGCTGGCGCTGGGCGCGATGATCCCCCTGTCGGCCTGGCTGGTGGGACGGTTCGGGGCCAAGCGCCTGTACCTGACCGCGATCACGACGTTCGCGGCCGGCTCGCTGCTCGCGGGGAGCGCCTGGAGTATCGAGTCGCTGATCGTGTTCCGGGTGGTGCAGGGGTTCGCGGGCGGCCTGGTGATGCCGGTCGGCATGACGATCCTGATCAAGGCGGCCGACCGCGAGCGCCTCGGCCGGCTGATGAGCACGCTGGGCCTGGCGATCCTGATCGGCCCGCTGGCGGGGCCGGTGATCGGCGGCTGGCTGATCGACGAGGTGTCCTGGCGGTGGATGTTCTTCATCAACCTGCCGATCGGCGCGCTGGTGGTGACGCTGGCGTCACGGATCTTCCCGGCGGACGGCCCCCGCGACCCGCGCCCGCTGGACGTGCCCGGCCTGCTGATGCTGTCGCCGGGGCTGGCCCTGCTGATCTACGGGCTGACGACGGGCGGGGAGCGGGGCGACTTCGCCGACCCGGCGGCGCTGGCGCCGTTGCTGGGCGGCGCGGCGCTGGTCGCGGCGTTCGTGGTCCGGGCGTCGTGGGTCCGCCATCCGCTGCTGGACCTGAGCCCGTTCCGTGACCGGGCGTTCGCCGCGGGCGGTGTCACGATGCTGCTGTTCGTGATCGGGTACTTCGGCTCGATGCTGCTGCTCCCGCTCTACTACCAGGTGGTCAGGGGCGAGAGCGCGACGATGGCGGGCCTGCTCGGCATCCCGTGGGCGCTGGCGTCCGGGACGGTGACGCAGTTCGCGGGCCGGATGGCGGACAAGGTGAACCCGGCGCGCACCGTCCCGCTGACCATCGCGCTCGCCGCGGCCGGGTTCGGGTTGTTCGCCTACCAGCTCAGCGCGGACGCCTCGTACTGGGGCCTGGGCGTCGCGCTGCTGCTGATCGGCGCGGGCGGCGGGGCCTCGATGATGCCGCTCATGACGGCGGCGACCCGGCGGATGCCGCAGGACCAGGCGGCGTCCGCCAGCACCACGATCAACCTGATCAACAACACCTCCAGCGCGATCGGCATGGCGGTGGCGTCGGTGCTGCTCTCGTCCGCGATGGCCGCGCGCGTGCCGGTGGCACGGGAGGGCGGTCTCCAGGCGGTGCAGGGTCTGAGCGAGAGCGCCCGTGCGCAGCTCGCGCCCGCCCTGGCGGACGCCTTCCAGTTCACCGCGGTCTTCTCGGTGGCGATGATCGTGCTGTCCCTCGTCCCGGCGCTGCTGCTGCCGCGCCGCGATCAGCGTCCGATCGGGGCCGCCTCGGCCCCCGCGTCCGCGGACGAGGTCTCCGCCGAGGCGGCACGGGCGTCGTAGGCGTCGCGCGCGGCGATGATCTCGGCCTGGTGCCGTTCGGTCCAGTCGACCAGGGCCTTGATCGTCGAGTGCAGGCTCGCGCCGAGCGGGGTGAGCGCGTAGTCCACCCGGGGCGGCACCACCGGGTGGACGTTCAGGAGCCGACCACCGTCCCGTAGGGGCGGGTCGTAGCCCGGCGTCGGCCGATCGGCCGATGCCGGGTCGAGCGTCCCGGCGGATACCGGCCGGGCCCGCGTCCGGCGACCCTGGACGCATGCCGATCATCGAAGTCACGGACCTGCGCAAGGTCTACGGGGGCCGCCCTGCCTGCCTACGCGTACACCCCGTTCGGGGACGGCGTTCGCGATGTGGAGGGCAGCCGGACGGTGACCGAGAGGCCGCCGCCGGGGCGGGCGGCGAGGTGAAGGCTTCCGTCGTGTGCGCGGACGATGCTCTGCACGATGGCCAGTCCAAGGCCGACGCCGGCGTGCTCGTTGGTACGGGTGCGGCTCGTTCCCCGTTGGAAGGGTTCGGTGAGGGTGGGGATCAGCTCGGGCGGGACATACGGGCCGGTGTTGTCCACTTGCAGCACGCTCGCCCCGTGCTGGGGCTCGGTGTGGACCGTGATGGTGCCGCCGGTGGGCAGGTTGTGGACGATGGCGTTCTGGACCAGGTTGGTCACCACCCGCAAGATCAGTTCCGGGGAGCCCACGGTGTGGGCCGCCCGGCCGGTGACCTCCAGGGTGATCCGGCGCTGCTCGGCGAGGGGGAGCAGCGTCTCGGTGGCCTCCTCGGTGATCAGGGACAGGTCGAGGGTGTGGCGCGTGAAGCTTCGGCGGTCGCCGCGGCTGAGCACCAGCAGGGCTTCGGTGAGGTCGATCGCGCGGGTGTTGACCGTGTGCAGGCGTTCGATGAGCTCGCGCTGGTCCCGGTCGGGGTCGTTGCGGGCGACCTCCAGCAAGGTCTGCGAGATCGCCAGCGGGGTGCGCAGTTCGTGGGAGGCGTTGGCGGTGAACCGCTGCTGCTCGGTGACATGGGATTCGAGCTGTTCCAGCATGGTGTCGAACACATCGGCCAGCTCACGGAACTCGTCTCTGGGGCCTTCCAGGCGGATCCGGTGCGACAGCGACCCGTTGGCGGCCATCCGCGCCGCCTCCGCGATCCGGCTGAGGGGCGCCAGCATCCGCCCCGCCAGGAACCACCCGCCCACCAGCCCGAACACCAGCAGGAAGGCCAGCGCCGTGACCGCGCGTGGGAGGAACGCGCGCAGCAGGTCCGAGCGGTTCGGTACGAACCCGAGGGAGATGATGGGGCCGTCGGGCACGTACCGCAGCAGGAACACCCACACCACGGCCAGCAGCAGAGCCCCGGCGAGCATGAGGAACCCGGCGTAGCTCAGGGTGAGCTTCAACCGGGCGCTGAGCCCCGGCCGCCTGTTCACCGGCCCGCGTCCGTACCGTCGTCGATGCGGTAGCCGACACCCGGCACCGTGGCGATCAGCCAGGGCCGGCCGAGCCGTTTGCGCAACGCGGAGACGGTGATGCGGACGGCGTTGGTGAACGGGTCGGCGTTGTGGTCCCAGGCCCGTTCCAGCAGCTCTTCGGCGCTGACGACCCCGCCCTGGGCGGCGACCAGCACCTCCAGCACGGCGAACTGCTTACGGGTCAGCGCGACATAGCGCCCGTCCCGGAACACCTCGCGCCGGAACGGGTCCAGCCGCAGCCCCGCGATCTCCCGCACCGGGGGACGGGCGTGCGCGCGCCTGCGATCCAGCGCCCGCAGCCGCAGGACCAGCTCGCGCAGGTCGAACGGCTTGGTCAGGTAGTCGTCGGCGCCCAGCCCGAACCCCGACTCCTTGTCGTCGATCCGGTCGGCGGCGGTGAGCATCAGGATCGGGATGCCGCTGCCGGAGGCGACGATCCACCGGGCGACCTCGTCACCGGAGGGGCCGGGGATGTCCCGGTCCAGGACCGCCAGGTCATAGGAGTTGACACCGAGCAGTTCCAGGGCGGTGTCCCCGTCCCCGGCGATGTCGGCGGCGATCGCCTCAAGCCGCAGCCCGTCACGCACCGCCTCGGCCAGGTAGGGCTCATCCTCCACGATCAGCACACGCATGCCTTGGAGCCTAAGGAGCACCGCATATCGCCGACATATGGAAACCGGGCACGGTGGCGGCGTCCACCAGGCGCGCGACCAGTCGCTCGTAGGACAGTCCGGCCGCGGCGAACATCCTCGGCACCTGGGATTCGGCCGTCATCCCCGGGACGGTGTTGACCTCGTTGAGGACGGGGCCGGCGTCGGTGAGGAAGAAGTCGATGCGGGCGACACCCGCGCAGCCGAGCGCGTCGAACATCCGCAGCGCCGCCTCGGTCAGGGCCGCCCGGTCCCCGTGGTCCAGTTCGGCGGGCACGCTGAACCGGGCCGAACCGTCGTACTTGGACCGCGTGTCGAACAACCCGTCGGCGTGGATCTCCAGCGGCGGCGCCGCCCAGCGGCGGCCATCGGCCTCGCGCAGGACGGCCACATCGACCTCGCGGCCCATGACGACGTCCTCGATCAGGATCCGGTCGTCGAACCGTGCCGCGCAGGCCAGCGCGTCGCGGAGCTGGGACGCGTCGCGTGCCAGGGCGACACCGAAGCTCGACCCCGCCGAGGCCGGCTTCACCACCACCTCCGTCCGAAACTCGATCCCCGCGATCTCCGCCGCCGTCACCAGCCGGCCCGGGGCGGTACGGATCCCGGCGGCCTCCGCCACGAGCTTGGTCGTCCACTTGTCCATGCCGACCGCCCCGGCGCGCAGACCCGAGCCGACCATCGGCGTGTGCGTGAGGGCGCACAACGCCGCGAGCGTCCCGTCCTCGCCGGACGGCCCGTGGACGGCGGGGAAGACGGCGTCGGCACGGCCGATGACCCCCAGCGCCCCCGCCACGGAACCGAGCACCCCGGACCCGAGCGCCTCCTGCCCACGCCTCCACGTCCCGTCGCGACCGATGGTCACCTCCTCGACGTCGAACCCGCCGGAACGCAGCGCCTCCGCGACCGCCGCCGCGGTGGCCAGGGAGACGTCGTGCTCGGCGTTCTCTCCCCCGCCGATCACCACGATGCGCCGTGTCATGCGATGCCCCTTCTCACCCGCGGCCCGATGCCGGTGACGATGGTGTGCGGGATGGTCCCGGCCCAGCGGGCCCAGTCCTGAACGGCCGGGACCGCGCCCCCGTCCGGGCCGAACACGGTCGCGGGCGTGCCGGCGGGGAAGCACTCGGCCCCGGTGTCGATCACGATCTGGTCCATCGAGACCCGTCCGGCGATCGGGAATCGGCGCCCGCGGATCTCCACGCCGGCCTGCCGAGAGCACTCACGCGGGATCCCATCGGCGTACCCGACCGGAAGGACGCTCAGATGGGTGGCGCGATCGGTGACGTACGCGCCGCCGTAGCCGACCGGCGTACCGGCCTCGACCGCCGTCGTGTGCACCACCGGCGCGGTCAGCCGGGACGCGCCCCGCATCCGCACGGTCTCCGAAGGGTCGATGCCGACCAGCCCGGCCCCGATGCGCACCATGTCGAAATGCGTCGCCGGATCGGTCAACGTCGCCGACGTGGCCGCCAGATGGGCGAGCGGCCGGCCGAGCCCCGCCGCCCGGACCGCCTGCCGCGCCTCGCACATCCGGGCCACGGCCGGCGCGTTCGCCTCCGGGTCCGCTCGGTCGGCCAGCGGCAGATGCCCCATGACACCCACGACCCGGACCTTCCGGGCCCGCTGGCCACGTAAGGCGAGACCGATCAGGTCCTTCCACCGCCCACGAGGACAACCACCCCGCGACATCCCGGTGTCCACATGCAGATGAACGCGCACCATCGGCCCGGCCTGGGCGAGCAGCGCACCCAACTCGTCCACCGACCCGACCGCCACGTCCACCTCGGCCTCCGCCGCGGCCTCGGCGTCGATCCCTGAGGGATGCAGCCACGCGAGGATCGGCACCGCCAACCCCGCGGCGCGCAACGCGGAAGCCTCCCCGACACTCGTCGTCCCGAGCCACCCGGCCCCGGCCGCGACGGCCGCCTTCGCCACCGTGACGGCGCCATGGCCGTAACCATCGGCCTTGACCACGGCCATGATCGTGCTCCGGGTCCCCGCCCGGACCCTGGCCACGTTCGCGGTCACCGCCGATGGCAGGACCTCCAGAACCGCGCTCACGGCCGCATCCTCGGATCCTCGGTCGGATCCGCGAACATAGGCGGGCACCCGTCACATACGGCCTCGCAGAGCAATTCGTAATGCCAGGGCTCATTCCGATAGATCTGGCACAGCCCGTACGCGGCACCGTGCTCGGACAGCCAAGCCGCGGCCTCACGCGGCCCGATGTCGACCGCCTCACCCGTCACATGGGCGGACGTCTCCGGCGTCGCCACCCACCGCGCGGCCTCTCCCCGCGACCCGTACTTGACGATGGCGTCCTGCCACAATTGCCGTTGATACGCGGGCGACCGCCACCCACTGTTGATGCGAAGCCGGATACCGTCCCGCTCCGCGTCCACCGCCGCCCGCCGCAAAGCGTCAAGAAGACCCGGCTGAAGCCTGCCCACCGCCGGTACCCGATCGTCGAAAACCGAGACCGCGGCCCCCTCGGGAACGACCCCGTCCCTCTGATCCACCGAACGGCCCCGGGCCCCCAGTGATGCACCGTGATCCATACCGTCACTGAAGCCTCAACCCCGTTGCAGCGACGTATGCGATTTCCAATACACCCGCGATACACAAAGACCCCGGGTCGGGTAGCCAGTGGCCATGACAGAGTGGTGGGGTGCCAGGCGCGCGGTACGGGATGGATGCGCCCTACGGGTTCGGCTTCATAGGTCTGGTCGTGCTGGGCTTCTGGGTGACCGGGGTGGTGATGGCGGTCACCGCCGATCTGGGCGCCGCGCTGCCCGCGCTGGTCTCCGGCACCCTGCTGGCGGGATGCCTGGCCCTGAGCCTGCACACCACGCTGCGCGGCAAGTTCCTGGTCTGGAGGGACGTGCTGGACGAGCTGGACCTGCGTGGCGACGAACGGCTGCTCGACCTCGGCTGCGGACGCGGCGCCGTCCTGCTGGCCGCCGCCCGGCACCTCCCGCACGGCCAGGCGGTCGGCGTGGACCTGTGGCGCGGACGGGACCAGTCCGGCAACACCCCGGCGGCGACCCTGCGCAACGCCCGCGCCGAAGGCGTCGCCGACCGCGTCCACGTCCAAGCGGGTGACCTGCGCAGACTCCCGTATGCGGATTCGAGCTTCGACCTGGTCGTGTCCAGCCTGACGGTCCACACCATCTTGGGCGCGAACGCCCGCGCTCAAGCGGTCGCCGAGGCGTACCGGGTGCTGCGGCCGGGCGGCCGCCTGCTGATCGCCGACCTGGCGCGAACCCCCCGCCAGTACGCCGCGGTGCTGGCCCGGCTGAACGCCCAGGACATCAGCGTGCGGAACCTCGGCTGGCGCGCCTGGTGGGGCAGCCCCTGGGTCCCCACCCGCCTCCTCACCGCCCGCAAACCAGCCACGACCTGACCACACCCACGTCCAACACCACGGTGGCGGGGGCGAAGCCCCCGCATGGCTGGCCACCCCACACCCCAACAAGCGATGATGGCCCCAAACAGAAAGAAGACCACCAACATCAACCACCGCAGGGGGGGGCAAGGGGGCGAAGCCCCCAATCCGGGGGGTGCGGGGGGGCGGAGCCCCCTGCATTCGGGGGTTCCAGGGGGTCGCCCCCTGGGCAAACACGACGAAGGAGGACCAGGGAAGCGGCGACAGCCGCGACCAGGGTCCTCCACCTCCGAAGTGGGCGAGGAGGGATTTGAACCCTCACGTCCTTGCGGACACACGGACCTGAACCGTGCGCGTCTGCCGTTCCGCCACCCGCCCGGGTGCGCGGCCCCTTCGCGGGGCGCTCGAAAAGGCTAGCACGGACGAGGGAGTGGTTAGGTAGCCAGATACTCCGAGCGAACCTTCGCACCGATACGATCGTCTACCAGTGGGGAAGGGAGGTGCCCGTGGGCGTCATTCAGCGCTTCGAGCGAAGGCTCGAAGGCATGGTCGAAGGAGCCTTCGCCCGGGCCTTCAAGTCGGAGCTGCAGCCGGTCGAGGTGGCCAGTGCTGTGCAGCGCGAGATGGATGACCGGGCCGCGATCGTCGCGCAGGGCCGGACTCTGGTGCCGAACGATTTCGTCGTCGAGATCTCCCAGCAGGACGGGGAGCGGCTTCAGGTGTACGCCGACAGCCTGAGCCAGGAGCTGGCGAATCTGGCGCGGGAGTACGCGAAGGAGCAGGGGTACTCCTTTGTCGGGCCGGTACGCGTGCGTTTCGAGAATGCCGGGGATCTGGCCACGGGCATGTTCCGAATCCGGTCCGGCGTGATCCGGGGCTCGACGGTGGAGGGCGGGGAGATCCGCCGTCCGGTGAGCGATGTTCCGCAGAGCCGGGGCGGGGTGTTCGGGGGCAATCCGCGCCTTCTGGTGACGACGGCGGTGGAGGGCGGTGACGCCACCCAGCGCACTTATGAGATCAATACCCCGGTGACGTTGCTGGGCCGCGGGACGGACTGCGACCTGCGGCTTGTCGATCCAGGCGTATCGCGGCATCATGCCGAGATCCGCGTAGAAGGTCCCGAAATCGCTCTGGTCGATCTAGGGTCGACCAACGGCTCTTTCGTGAACGGCCAACCGATCCGCCGGGTTACCCTCGTCGACGGTTCGCGCGTCACGATGGGCCGGACGACACTGGTGTTCCGCCGCGATAGGGAGTAGCCCCGACTCCGATGTCCCCATTCACCCTCACGCTGATCAAGCTGGCGTTCCTCGCGGTGCTCTGGCTCTTCGTCATCGCGGCCGTCGGCGTGATCCGGGCCGACATGTTCGGTTCGAGGGCCGCCGGCCGGGCGGCCCAGCCTCGCCCCCCGAAGGCGGGCCGGCAGCCCAAGGCGCAGCGTTCGCCGCAGCGCAGCGTCCCGACCAAGCTGGTGGTGGTCCAGGGCGAACGCGCGGGCACCGTCATCGACCTCACCGGGGCCCCGATCACCGTGGGTCGGGCGAATGACTCCACGCTCGTGGTGACCGACGACTACGCTTCCAGCCGGCATGCCCGACTTTTCGCGCAGGACGGTCAGTGGATCGTGGAAGATCTCGGTTCGACCAACGGGACGTATCTGGGCCGCACGAAGGTGTCGAGGCCCATGCCGGTGCCGCCGGGGGTGCCGGTCCGTATCGGTAAGACCGTGATCGAGTTGCGCAAATGACTCTGGGAATCCGCTACGCGGCGCGCTCCGACGTCGGAATGCTGCGCGAGGGCAACGAGGACTCGGCGTACGCGGGGGCGCATCTGCTCGCGGTGGCCGACGGGATGGGCGGCCATGTGGGCGGCGAGATCGCCAGCGCCGCGGCGATCTCGGAGCTGCGCAAGCTGGACAAGGACCTGCCCGCGCCGGAGCTGCTGGCGGCGCTGGAGCACACGGTCAAGGCGGCGAACGAGAACCTGCACCGGATCGTGGAGTCGGATCCGGCGTTGCAGGGCATGGGCACGACGCTGACGGCGATGCTGTGGGCGGGCAACCAGGTCGCGCTGGTGCACATCGGGGACTCGCGCGCGTATCTGCTGCGCGACGGCAGTCTTTTCCAGATCACTCACGATCATACGCTGGTCCAGTCGCTGGTGGACGAGGGGCGTATCAGCCCGGACGAGGCGGCGTCCCATCCGCAGCGTTCGCTGCTGCTGCGGGCGCTGGACGGGCGCGGCGAGGTGGATCCCGACCTGTCGCTGCGCGAGGCGCAGATCGGCGACCGGTACCTGCTGTGCTCGGACGGGCTGTCCAGCGTGATCACCGCCGAGACGATCTTCCAGGTGCTGACGGATGTGGACGACCCGGAGCAGGCGGTCAGGCAGCTGATCGACCTGGCGAACCGGGGCGGCGGCCCGGACAACATCACGTGTGTGGTGGCGGACGTGGTGGAGCTGGGGCCGCATCCTCAGCAGCCGGTGCCGGGCACGGCGGTGGGGGCGGCGGCGAACACGCGGCCGCCGGAGCTGCCGGGCGTGCCGGGCGGCCCGGGCGGTCCGGGGCAGGGCGCCGCGGACACTCCCGCGTCGCGGGCGGCGCAGTTGCGCGACACCCGGCCGCAGCCTCCGGTGGCGGTGGACGAGATGCCGCCGCAGCAGGCCCCGATGCCGATGCCGATGCAGGACCCGCGGACGAGCCCGCCTCCGGCCGGTGCGATGGCGCAGCCGATGCCGCGCCGCGGCGGGGCGATGCGCCGGTGGGCGTGGCTGATGGGCGCGGCCGGCCTGGTGGTGGTCGGTGTCGTGGTGGTCGGCGTGGTGGTGGTGCAGAACCTGCGCAGCGGCTACTACGTGGGGCAGGAGGGCGGCCAGGTCGTCCTCTACCGGGGCACCCCGCAGGAGGTGCCGGTGATCAGCCTGAACAGCAAGGCCGCGGCCAAGGACCAGCCGAACCCGCCGATCATGGTGGCGGACCTGCCGGAGACGCAGCAGCAGGCGGTGCGGGACACCTACGCGGTGGACGGCCCGGCCGACCTGGAGCGGCTGCGCAGCCAGGTGTGCAGGCACGTGCTGGCGGAGGAACGGGGCAAGGTCGTCGTCCTGAAGGGCAAGGGCCAGCGGAACTGCCCGCAGACGAAGGTGAAGGAGAGCGGCATCCCGATCGCCGAGCTGCCCGACAGCGACCGTGCCGCGATCCAGCGTGGGCAGCGGTCGTTCGAGGGGCTCAAGGCGGCCGACGCCGAACTCAGCAGGCTCGACGGGCGTCGTAACGAGTGCAAGTCGAACCGCCCGTCGATAGCGGACTGCCCGGGCGGCGGGGGGCGATCGTAAGTGAACTCCATCGGGGACCGGATCAGGGCGCAGATGCCCTACCAGCGCCGCAACGCGGCCTCGCTGGTGCTGCTGATCTTCGCAATGATCCTGACGCTGTCGGCGTTCGCCGAGGTCGGCCTGGCCCGCGACGGCAGCATCCCCGGCGGGCTGTTCGGGTACGGGGGCGCGCTGGCGGTGCTGGCGCTGGCCGCGTATTTCGTGCAGGCGAAGTTCGCTCCGTTCGCCGATCCGCTGCTGCTGCCCTTGGCGGTGGCGCTGAACGGCATCGGGCTGGCGATGATCTACCGGCTCGACCTGGACACCAGCGCGGACAAGCGGACCGCGCTGCTGGAGGGCACCGCGGCCAAGGACGCGGCGGACGCCCCGTCCCAGTTGATGTGGACGTTCGTGGGCATCGCGATGTTCGTGGCGGCGGTGCTCATCATGCGGGACACCGAGAAGAGCGACGCGCCGCTGTCGTTCACGCCGAAGACCGCGCAGCGCTACACCTACCTGATCGGGCTGGGCGCGATCCTCCTGCTGCTGCTGCCGATCGTGCCGGGCATCGGGCAGACCATCAACGGCGCCCGCGTGTGGATCAACGTGGCCGGGTTCTCGGTGCAGCCGGGCGAGTTCGCCAAGCTCATGCTGGTGGTGTTCTTCGCCGGCTATCTGGTGAACAAGCGCCAGGCGATGTCGCTGATCGGCAAGAAGATCGGGCCGCTGAGCCTGCCGCGCGCCCGTGACCTCGGCCCGATCGTGGTCATCTGGATCTTCTGCCTGGGCGTCCTGTTCGTCCAGAAGGACCTGGGAACGGCGCTGCTGTACTTTGGCCTGTTCGTGTCGATGCTGTACATCGCCACGCAGCGGGTCTCGTGGGTGCTGATCGGCGTGGGGCTGCTGGCGATCGGCATCTTCATCGCCACGCTGCTGCCGTTCATGGGGCACGTGAACCAGCGGATCGACATCTGGCAGAACCCCAAGCCGTACTTCGACGGCGGCTGCCTGATGGAGGACGGCCGGGTCATCCCGGTCAACCCCGACACCGACATCTACAAGCAGGAGCAGGCCCAGGGCAGCGGGGCGCCGGGCCTTTCCGCGTGCGCGAAGCTGGGCGGGGAGTACTCCGACAGCGCGCAGCTCATGAAGGGTCTGTACGCGCTCGGCCAGGGAGGGGTGCTCGGCACCGGCCTCGGCCAGGGCGAGCCGTGGAAGACGCCGCTGTCGTTCAGTGACTTCATCTTCGACTCGCTGGGCGAGGAGCTGGGGCTCACCGGGCTGATGGCGCTGCTGCTGGTCTACGCGTTGATCGTGCAGCGCGGCATGAAGACGGCGCTGGCGGCGCGGGACCCGTTCCTGAAGTTGTTCGCCGGTGGTGTGTCGTTCGTGCTGGCGCTCCAGGTGTTCGTCATCGTCGGAGGTGTCACCAAGCTGATCCCCCTCACCGGTCTGACGACGCCGTTCCTGTCCCAGGGCGGTTCCTCTCTCATGGCCAACTGGATCCTGATCGCGATCCTGGTGCGGATGAGCCACGACGCGCGCAAGCCGGCGCCGCAGGCCATCCAGGATGAGGGCATGACCCAGATCGTGAGCGTGAGGTGACCTTGTCGTGAACCGCGCCTTCCTGTACTCGTCCTACGCCGAGGGGGGCGAGGCGTCATGAACATGGACAAGCCGCTGCGGCGGGTCGCGATCTTCGGGTTGCTGCTGTTCTTCGGGTTGATGGCGCAGATCAACTATGTGCAGGGCAGCCAGGCCGAGGCCCTGCGCACCGACGACAAGAACGCCCGGCAGTACGCGGACGTGTTCAACAACCCGCGCGGGCAGATCATCGCGGGCGGCCAGGTGCTGGTGACGTCCAAGCCGACCGGTAAGGACAACCCGAAGTACGGGCGCGAGTACACGCAGGGGCCGATCTTCTCCCCGGCGACCGGGTTCTTCAACGGCGGCGCGTCCAAGGTCGAGATGGCCTACAACTCGCTGCTGGGCGGCAAGGACAAGCGGATCACGCAGCAGCGCTGGTTCGACACGTTCATCGGCAAGCCGGCCGAGGGCGCGAACGTGGAGCTGACGATCATTCCCGAGGCGCAGCGGGTGGCCTACACCCGGCTGAAGAACAGCACGACCCGCCGGGCGGGCGCCGCGGTGATCGACATCAAGACGGGCGCGATCGTGGTGCTGGCGTCGTTCCCCTCGTTCGACCCGAACGAGGTGGCGCCGCAGACCGGGCTGAAGGGCGGCCGGCGGCTGGAGCAGCTCGAGAACAACCCGGGCGTGATCAAGCCGCTGATCGACAACGCGATGAGCCAGACGTTCCCGCCGGGGTCGTCGTTCAAGACGGTGACGGCGGCGCTGGCGATGGAGCAGATGGGGCTGAGCGCCTCCAGCACCGTCCCGACCGGCCAGCTCATCCTGCCGGAGTCGGGCCGGCCGCTGCCGAACTCCCATGACACCGGCAACTGCGCGGGCAGCGCGCCGCTGCGGGGCGCGTACGCCGAGTCCTGCAACACCACGTTCGGCAAGCTGGCGCTGGACATGGGCATCCAGCGGCTGAACCAGGGGGCCAGCAAGTTCGGGTTCAACCGGAACGTGGAGATCGAGCCGGACCTGTTCGCGGCCCAGAGCGACGTGCCGGTGTCGATCCGCAACCCGCAGACCGGCGAGACCATCCCGACGGGCAAGGACGGGACGGCCCGTTCGGGCATCGGGCAGGAGAACGTGCGGGCCACGCCGCTGCAGATGGCGATGGTGGCGTCCGCGGTCGCCAACGGGGGCACGATCATGAAGCCGTACCTGGTGGAGCGCGTGCGCGCCAAGGACCAGAGCGAGCTGTACAAGGTCGACCCCAAGGAGTACAGCACTCCGATCAAGGAGGACACGGCCGAGCAGCTCCAGGACATGATGCGCGCCGTGGTCTCCCAGGGCACCGGGCGGAACCTGCAGGGCTTCAACATCGCGGGCAAGACCGGCACCGCCGAGCAGGACGGCCCCAACCCGAACTCGCGCTGGTTCGTGGGGTTCGCGCCGAGCGACGAGCCGCGGTACGCGTTCGCCGTCGTCACCGAGGGTGAGGGCGACGGTGGCCCCAACGCGGGTCCGGTGGCCGGGGCGATCATGAATGCGGTGTTGCGGAAGTGAGTCCTGGCCTCGTCCTTGACGACCGGTACCGGCTGGTGGAACGGCTGGCCATCGGGGGGATGGGCGAGGTCTGGAGGGCCGCCGACGACGCGCTGGGCCGGGATGTCGCGGTGAAGCTGTTGCGCCGGGACCTGATGTCGGACGAGGTGGCGCGGCGGCGGTTCCGGTCGGAGGCGCTGTTCGCCGCGTCGCTGCGGCATCCGGGGATCGCGCAGGTGTACGACGCGGGCGTGGGGCACGGCCGGGCGTACCTGGTGATGGAGCTGGTGGCGGGGGAGCCGCTGGCCGAGATCATCGACCGGGAGGGCGCGCTGCCCGCGGACGCGGTGCTGGATCTGGTCGAGCAGTCGGCGCGGGCGCTGAGGGCGGCGCACGACGCCGGGATCGTGCATCGGGACGTCAAGCCCGCCAACCTGATGGTGACGGGCGAGGGCGCCGTCAAGGTCACCGATTTCGGGATCGCGCGCCGGGTGGCGGGGGCCTCGCAGACGCAGACCGGCATGGTGATGGGGACGGCGTACTACCTGTCGCCCGAGCAGGCGTCGGGGCGGGATGTCACCACGGCGTCGGACCTCTACTCGCTCGGGGTGGTGGCGTACGAGTGCCTGACGGGCCGGGTCCCGTTCGACGCGGACACGGCGTTCGCGGTGGCGCTGATGCACGTCCGGGACCTTCCGCCGGAGCTGCCGGGGCGGATCCCGGGGCCGGTGCGCGACCTGGTGAGGGATCTGCTGGCGAAGGATCCCGCGTGGCGTCCGGCCGACGCGGGCGAGACCGCCGACCGGGCTTCGGCCATCCGTGGCTCCGGGGGCGTGATCGGTCCGGGGCTGCGGCGCTGGGCGCGTCGGCCGGGGCATGGCGGGACGGATCGGAGGCCGGCGGGACCGGCGGCGACGAGGCCGGCGGTGGCGCCGCCCGCGGCGGGGCGGTCGCCGGGTGGCGGCCCGGCGCGGCGGGGTCCGGCCCGGCCTCATGGCCTGGACGATCCGTGGCCCGTGCGTGCCGGACGCCCGGGGGTGGGCAGGGGCGTGCCCTCCACGACGGCCGTGCCCTCCGCGACGGCGGGGGTTTCCGCGTACCGTCCGGGCGGGTGGGGACGGGCCGGACGGGACACCGGCGATTTGTACGGATTTGACGAGGACCGTGAAGCGGATAGCCTCACCAGCGCGGAGACGACGGGGCGGCGGCGTGCGGCGCTGACCTATGCTTCGGTCGCGGCGGGGGCACTGTTGCTCGGCGTCGTCGTGGTCGGCACAATGTGGCGTGGTCTCGGTGACACCGAGCCCGACCGGGAGAACCGGGAGCGGCTCCCGGCCGTACAACCGGGTGAGGGAGACCCGGTGCGGCGGAGCCCCGCCGGCCCGGCGACCCGGTCGCATGAACGTCGTGGACGGGAGGCCCCGCCCGTGCCGGACCGCCCGATCCGTCCGACAACGCCCCGCCGTCTTCGCGCGTCCCCATCACACAAGCCAACCAGCAAACCGCCAAGGGCGACTCCCAGCGCCCCTGATCCGACACCGGCAGCGCCGGGGGGCAGCACGACCCCGGCGCCCCCGAGCCCAGGCCCCGCACCTTCCCAAAGCGGGCCCGCTTTTTCCGAAGGCGGGACCTTGGGTTCCGGGGACAAGGTGTAGAGGTACGAGGGAAAGTAACCATATGAGCCAACCTCGGCTGCTCGGCGGCCGCTACGAGCTCGATTCCGTCATCGGGCGCGGCGGCATGGCCGAGGTCTACCGTGCCAGAGACCTGCGCCTCGACCGCGTGGTCGCCGTCAAGACCCTGCGCTCGGACCTGGCCCGCGACCCCACGTTCCAGGCCCGGTTCCGGCGGGAGGCCCAGTCGGCGGCCTCGCTCAACCATCCCTCGGTCATCGCCGTGTACGACACCGGCGAGGACGCCATCGGCGACACCCAGATCCCCTACATCGTGATGGAGTACGTCGACGGCAGCACGCTGCGCGACCTGCTCCGGGAGAACCGGGCGCTGCTGCCGGAGAAGGCGCTGGAGATCACCGACGGGATCCTGCGGGCGCTGGACTACAGTCATCGCGGCGGCATCGTGCACCGCGACATCAAGCCGGCCAACGTGATGCTGACCCGTAACCACGAGGTCAAGGTCATGGACTTCGGCATCGCCCGTGCCATGGCCGACTCGGCGGCGACGATGACGCAGACCGCGCAGGTGATCGGGACCGCGCAGTACCTGTCGCCCGAGCAGGCCAGGGGCGAGCGGGTCGACACCCGCAGCGACATCTACTCCACCGGCTGCGTGCTGTACGAGCTGCTGACCGGGCGCCCGCCGTTCACCGGCGACTCGCCGGTGGCGATCGCCTACCAGCACGTCCGGGAGGAGCCGGTGCCGCCGTCCCAGGTGGACCCGGAGATCCCGCAGTGGGCGGACGCGATCGTCCTGAAGGCGATGGCCAAGAACGCCGACCACCGGTACCAGACCGCGACGGAGTTCCGGCAGGAGATCCAGCGGGCGCTCCAAGGCCAGCCGGTGTCGTCCACCGCGGCCTCGACGATGGTGATGGGTGGCGCCCCGGCGGCGCAGGGCACCCGCGTGATGGGGGCCTATCCGGGAGGCGGCCCGCCCGGCGCCACGCGCGTGCAGCGGCCACCGGGCACCGACTACGGCCTGCCGCCCGTCCGGTACGACGACCGGCGGCCGCAGGCGGACGGCGCCGGCCGCAAGGCCGCGCTGTGGGTGGCCCTCGCCGTGCTGATCATCGGCGGTGCGGGGCTGATCGGCTGGGTGGTCAGCCGCGGGGCGGGCTCCGGCGACGTCACCGTGCCTGCCTCGATCGTGAACGCGTCGCAGTCCGACGCCCGCACCGAGCTGGCCAAGCTGGGCCTTGAGGTGGGCAAGGTCAGCGAGACCTGGAACGACGAGGTCAAGGAGGACCACGTCATCAGCACCGACCCCGCTCCCGGCGCCACCGTCGAGAAGGGGACGGCCATCAACCTGGTGATTTCGAAGGGCAAGAAGCCGCCGCCGCAGGTGGAGGTGCCCGACGTGGCCGGCAAGCCCTATGTCGAGGCGAAGTCGGAGCTGGAGGCCAGGGGCTTCGAGGTCAAGCGGGAGACGGAGACCAACGACACAGTCCCGCGCAACACCGTCATCCGGTCCAATCCCGGGGCGGGGCAGAAGGTGGCGAAGAACTCCAAGGTCACCCTGTACGTGTCGGCGGGTCCGAGCAACATCAAGGTGCCCAACCTGTTCAACACCAGCCGGCGTTCGGCGTGCGGCCAGTTGGAGAACCTCGGGTTGCGGTGCCGTGTGGTGACCGAGCCCGCGCCGCCGGACAAGCAGGTCGCTCCGGGGCAGGTGTTCCAGCACGAGCCGGGACCGGACGCGACCGTCGCGCCGGGCGACACGATCACCATCCATGTGGCCGCGCGTCCGTCGCCGACGCCGACGCAGCCGGGTCCATCCCTCCCGTTCCCCACGCCGGGCAACGGCTGAGCGGGGATCGGACCCCGGACAGCCGAGAGGGCTTCCGCCACTCGGGGGCAATGGCGGAAGCCCTCATCATGGACTTCGGATCATGGGCCGAAGGTGTTACGTGTTCCACCGGAATTTTTTCGGCGGGGGTCAGCCACCGGGAATCGTGGGGCGCTGCCCTGGACTGTGGGCCGGGGAGCTCGGCGTGCCGTTCTGGACGACGCCGTGGTCGAACCTGATCCGCTCCTCCAGCCAGGGGAAGAACGCGTACCAGAGGACGAGGCCCGCCACCAGGATCAGGCCCGCCGCGAGCGCGGTCTTGGCGGGCCAGCGGCCTGGTAGCCGACGCCAGATCCAGGCGTACATCGCGCTCTCCTCTCCGTGTCTACCAGCGTGTCTACCAGCGGGTTCGTCTGTGGGTCCCCCGGCTGCTCAGCGTCCGGTGGTCGGGGTGGCGGCGCGGGGCAGCTCGGCGACCTGACGGCCGAAGATGATCATTCTTCGGGCGGCGGAGTACTTCGGATGGCAGGTGGTCAGCGTGATCAGCTTCTGGGTGGGGCGGGCGCCGGGACGCATCGGCACGGGCGCGGTGACCTCGACCGCGGAGGGCCGGACGATCCGGCGGTCGGTGACCTCGTAGACGTACTGCGTGGAGCGCGTGTCGATCAGGATCCTGTCGCCCTTGCGCAGCTCGCCGGCGCGGTTGAAGGGCGCCGAGTAGGTCGTGCGGTGGCCGGAGACGACGAAGTTGCCGACCTGGCCGGGCAGCGCGCTGCCGGGGTAGTGGCCGGGCCCCTTGCGCAGGTCGTCCTGGTCGACGCCCTCGACGATGACGAAGCGCCAGCCCGAGCCGAAGCGCGGGATGCGGATCATCGCCAGGCCCTTGCCGAGCCGTACCCGCTCGTGCGTGACCTGGGTGGCCTTCCAGGAGCTGAGGAGGTCGCGGCCGAGCCGGTCCTGCTGCTCCCGGGTGTAGCGGCCGGTGCCCCAGAGCTCGTACGTGGCGAACAGCAGGACGATGATCCCGGCGGTGATGCACAGTTCGCCGAGGCCCCGGATGATCAGCCGCAACGCGCGTCCCTCACTTCGCCACCCTCGTCGTCCGGCTTCCCGTGCCCGGCTTCAGCGCGCCCGGCTTCAGCGTGCCCACGGGCTGGGAGGATGCTTCGCCGCGCCGGACACCGTACGCTGCTCACCAGCGACTACGCTAACCGACAAAGCACCCATGTGCGGGCCGTACGTCCGTGCCGTCCGCCCGAGGAGATCGAACCCACCGTGGCCAAGTCCAAAGTGCGCAAGAAGGCCGTCTACACGCCTCCGCAGAAGTCCCAGGCCCCCCAGGTCAGCCCGCGGTGGCTGGTCCCGACGATGATCGCCCTGTGGCTGGTCGGGCTGGCCTGGATCGCCACGTTCTACGTGACGGCCAGCACCGGCACCGACGTGCCGTTCATGTCGGACCTGGGGAACTGGAACCTGGGGATCGGATTCGCCGCCATCATCCTGGGCGTCATCCTGTCGACACGCTGGCGTTGACGGCCGGCGGAGATTTTCCGCCGGCCCGGTCCCCGGGAAGCTCATCCACCAGTGTTATCCACAGGCTGGGGATGACCGGGGGCCTCATCCCCAGCTTGTCCCCAGCTTTTCCACAGGACGCGGCGCAGGAGGCACCACGCGGTGCCGGGCGCCGCGCCTGGAGCGGCGCGTGCCCGGCCATCCGCGTTCCGGGTCAGATCGCTCCGGACGACAGCTCGGCCGTCTTGATCAGTACCAGGGCGGCCAGCAGGACCAGCGTCGCCGCGGACGCGGCGATGTGCACGACCTGCTGATGGGCCCGCGGCGCGTACGCGAACGCGACCGCCAGCAGCGCGCCGACCGCCAGGCCGCCGATATGCCCCTCCCAGGAGATGCTGGGCACCGCGAAGGTGATCACCAGGTTGATCCCGAGCAGGAACACGATCGGGCCGACCTGGCCGCCCAGCCGCCGTCCGATGACGAAGAACGCGCCGAACAGGCCGAAGATGGCGCCGGACGCGCCGACGGCGGCGTCCAGCGGGTCCACCAGGTAGAGCAGGACCGAGCCGCCCAGGCCGGACAGCAGGTACAGCGCCAGGTAGCGCCACCGCCCCAGCACCTGCTCCAGGGACGGGCCGATCGCCCACAGCGCCCACATGTTGAACAGGATGTGGGTGATGCTGAAGGACCCGCCCGTCGGCGGCTGGTGCAGGAACATGGACGTGAACAGCCGGTACCACTGGCCCTCGGCCACGCCGACCGGCTGCCCGCCCGAGGCCCCGAGCCCGAGCATCGCGAACTCGCGGACGACGTCGGTGGAGGCCAACTCGGCGAGGTAGGCCAGGACGCACAGGCCGATCAGGGTGTAGGTGACCACCGGCGTCGCGGACCCCGAGGCGCGGGCGCCGAGCACCGTGCGGGGCTGCCGGATGTCCCTGTTCCCTTCGGAGACGCACTCGACGCACTGGTGCCCCACGGCCGCGTCCCGCATGCACTCCGGGCAGATATAGCGGTCGCATCGGGTGCAGCGGACATAGGTCTCCCGTCCCGGGTGCCGGTAGCAGGTCGGCACCTGGGCCTCGGGTTCGGGGGCGGGTCTGGGGTCTGTGCTCATCTACGGCTCCGAAGACCGGCGGTACGGGGCGGCCCCCCTGGCGTGTCTCACTCTGTACTACGACTGGCGGCGCTCGATCGTCACCGATTCGATGACCACATCGTTGTCCGGGCGGTCGTCCCTGTTGGTCGGCACCGCCGAGATCGCGTCGACCACGTTCGTCCCCTCGATCACCTTCCCGAAGATGGTGTGCTTGCCGGTGAGGTGCTGGGTGTTCTGCACGTTCGTGGTGATGAAGAACTGCGAGCCGTTGGTGCCGGGCCCGGCGTTGGCCATGGCCAGCAGGTACGGCCGGTCGAACTTCAGGCTCGGGTGGAACTCGTCCTGGAACTCGTAGCCGGGGCCGCCGTAGCCCTTCCCGAGCGGGTCGCCGCCCTGGATCATGAAGTTCGGGATCACCCGGTGGAAGATGGTGCCGTTGTAGAGCGGCTCCTGCTTCTTCTCGCCGGTGGCCGGGTGGGTCCAGGTCCGGGTGCCTTCGGCGAGGGACACGAAGTTGTCCACGGTCACCGGGGCCTGGTCCGGGTAGAGCTGCGCGACGATCCTCCCGTGGTTGGTGTGGAGCGTCGCGAAGATCTGTTCAGCCACTGTGGGCCGCCTCCTCCTTGTAGTGCGTATGCGTCGCGATACGTGATCGTACGGTCACGCACGCGGTGTTTACCTTCCGCTTCGCGGGAAGGCTGCCGTGCAGGACCTCGCAATCAGGGAGGTTAGCGTGTCCCTAATGATGAGTATCCGCCGCAAGCCGCGTGGGGTGTCCCTTTCGCGGTTCGGCCGCATGCAGATGGCGTGCCGCATGGGCGCGTCGAGTGCGGCGGAGCGGATCGGGCCGGCCGCCCGCGGTGCGCGCGAGGCCGCCGCCAAGGGTGTGCTCGCCGCACGCGGACGGAGCGCGCCCTGGCTGCGGAGGGCCGGTGCGTATGTGGCGGCGGAGCTGGGGCCCCGCGTCGGAAGGATGCTGTCGGACGCTGCCGAACGGGTGGAGCCGCAACATCAGCCCGTGCGCAGGCGGCGCGCCGCCGCGATGGCGTTGGTGGGCGTGGCCTCGGCGGTGGGTCTGGTGGGCGCGTTGATGACGAGGCGGGCCAACACCGCTTCGATGCCGGGGATGATGGCGGGGCCGGGCATCGAGTCGGTGCCGTCCGAGGTCGATGGTCAGGTGCGCTCCGCCTGACGGTCCATGGGGACGAGGGTGAGGGGCCCGGCCGCGATGGCCGGGCCCCTCGTTTCGCGGTCGGCTACCAGCCGGTACGGTGACGCCATGCCCCCGAAGACCTCGATCAAGCATCGGCTGGCGGCCCCGGTGCGCCGCGGGCTGCACCGCGCCGTGCACCGGGGCTGGGAGTGGATCCAGCGGCACGGGGAGATCACGCCGGAGACGCCGGGCCGCCGCAAGTTCGCCCATCTCGGCGAGGGCGTGTGCATCGGCTTCCCGGTCGGCGCCGTCTACGGCGAGCCGTGGATCTCCATCGGGGCGCACACCCTGGTCGGCACGCACTGCACGATCTCGGCCGGGTTCGTCCCCGGTCTCGACCTCGGCCCGGACCTGGTGGTCCGGATCGGCCGCGGCTGCTCGCTCGGGCGCGGGACGCACATCGTGGGCCACCAGTCGATCGAGATCGGCGACGACGTCTTCACCGGGCCGAACGTCTACATCACCGACCAGAACCACAGCTACTCCGATCCGGAGACGCCCATCGGGCGGCAGTGGCCGGAGAACAACCCGGTGGTCATCGGCGACGGCTGCTGGATCGGCACCGGCGCGGTGATCCTGCCGGGGACCCGGCTGGGACGCAACGTCGCGGTCGCGGGCGGCGCGGTGGTGCGGGGCGAGTTCCCCGACCACTCGGTCGTCGGCGGCGTCCCCGCCAAGGTACTGCGCAGCTATGACGCGGACCGGGGCTGGCAGCCGCCGCTGCGCAACGACCCGCCGGCCGGTCTGAAGGCGCTGGCCGGGCTCGCGGCCGAGGACGGCCTGAACGGCGTCCAGCGGCTCCAGGACGGGCTCGGCGGGGCGATCCCTGACGACCTGCGGGAGGAGGTGGGCTGAGCCCGCTCGCGCCTCCCTGAGAGACGTGAAGGGCCGGAAGCGTCGTACGCTTCCGGCCCTTCGTTCACCGCTTAGTTGGAACGGGCGGCACGGCGGTCGTTGCCGTCGCGGCGCTTGCCGCCGTTGTACTGGGCGTTGCGCCGCCCGCCGTGCGGAGTCCCGCGCCGCTCACCGTACGAGCCGCGCTCGCCGTAGGAAGGGCCGCGCTTGGCGTCGTGGTGACCGGAGTAGGCGCCTTCGTGATGCCCGTTGTGGTCACCGTCCTCGCGGCGGCGCGTTCCCCCGTCCTGACGGTCGAAGGAGCGCGGGCCGCGCCCGCCGAAGCGGCGGCCGCCGCCTCGCCTGCCGCCTCCGGGACGCCCGCCGCGTCCGTTCTCGCGGCGCGGGCGCTCCGGGATGATCGGGCCCTCGATCGGGATGCCGGACGGGGGCCGCGCGCCGGTCAGCCGGATCAGCTGCTCGTCGCCGAGCGCGACGCGGGTGCGGGGCGCGTGGATCCCGGCCCTGCGGGTCATCGCGGTGGTCGAGCGGACCTGGTGCGGCAGGACGAGCGTCACCACGGTGCCGCTCTCCCCGGCCCGCGCGGTACGGCCCGCGCGGTGCATGTAGTCCTTGTGGTCGGCGGGCGGGTCGACGTGCATGACCAGGCTGACGTCGTCCACGTGGATGCCGCGGGCGGCGACGTCGGTGGCGACCAGCACGCTGATCGTCCCCTCCCTGAACTCGGCGAGGGTGCGGGTGCGCAGGCCCTGGCTCTTGCCGCCGTGCAGGCCCGCGGCGCGGACGCCCACCTGCACCAGCTGCTTGGCCAGCCGGTCGACGCCGTGCTTGGTCCGGGCGAACAGGATGGTCCGGCCCTCACGGTTGGCGATCTCGGCCGTGATGGCGGTCTTCTCCTTGGGCGCCACCAGCAGCAGGTGGTGCTCCATGGTGTCGACGGACTCGTCCACCGGGCCGATGGCGTGCGTCACCGGGGCGCTGAGATAGCGCTTGACCAGGACGTCCACGTCCCGGTCCAGGGTGGCGGAGAACAGCAGCCGCTGCCCGCCGGGCTTGGCCTGGTCGAGGATGTCGGTGACGTCGGGCAGGAAGCCCATGTCGGCCATGTGGTCTGCCTCGTCCAGCACGACGATCTCGACGTCGCCGAGGTCGCAGGCGCCCTGGCGCATCAGGTCCTTGAGCCGGCCGGGGGTGGCGACCACGATCTCCACGCCGCGGCGCAGCGCGTCGATCTGCTTGAACATCGAGGTCTGGCCGATGACGGTCTTGAAGTGCAGGCCCATGGAGCGGCCGAGCGGCTCCAGGTTGGTCTGGACCTGCTGGGCCAGCTCGCGGGTCGGGACGAGGATCAGGCCGAGGGGACGCTTGGGCGCGGCGCGGCGGCCGGACAGCCGGGCCAGCATCGGCAGGCCGAAGGCCAGCGTCTTGCCGGATCCGGTCTTGCCGCGGCCGAGGACGTCGCGGCCGGCCATGACGTCCGGGATCGCGGCGGCCTGGATGGGGAACGGGGCCGAGATGCCCTGCCTGGCGAGTGCCGAGACCAGGGCGTCGGGCAGGCCGAGCTCGGTGAAGGTCGGGACGGTCTCCGGGGTCTCCGGGGCCGCCGACGGCTCCGAGGTGACGGGCTCCTGCGCGAGGTCGGTCGCGGGCAGGGCATTACTAGCGGGCACAGATGACACGCATTACCTTCCGAGAGGGGGGCACGTCTCGGGAGGCGTCACGGGGGCAGCGCGGTGCTGCGGAATGTGGCCTGCAAGGACGAGCCGGGGACGCCGTCGGTGGCGCCATGAGAACGATGCGGTAAGTGTAACGTCGCCGACGCACCTGCTTATGCCCCGGTCGCCTCATATAAACCTGGTGTGCACCCGTCCCCTGGCTCCTGGAGGCCACGGGCGGTGGCCTCTGTCACCCGTTTCAGCAGGCGCAGGAGAGGCCGGAGACGGGCGCCGTGAGCGGGTCGGGGGAACGCCGCACGACCTGGCCGTCACCGGTCTCGACCGGGAATCCCTCGCGTGCCCAGTACTCGAAGCCGCCGATCATTTCCTTCACCGGGTGGCCCAGCCGGGCGAACGCGAGCGCGGCCTTGGCGGCGCCGTTGCATCCCGGTCCCCAGCAGTAGACGATCACGGTGGCGTCCGCCGGGACCAGGCCGGCGGCGCGCCGCGGGATCTCCGCCGTGGGCAGGTGGACGGCCCCCGCGACATGGCCTTGCCTCCAGGCGTCGGCGCTCCGGGCGTCCACGACGACGACGCCGGGCGCGCCGCGTTCCAGGTCGGCGGCGACGTCCGACACGTCGGTCTCGAACGCGAGGCGGGCGGAGAAATGGGCGATGGCCTCGGCCGCGGGCGCGGCGGGGATCCGAAGGGTCTCAGACATGTCAGTCATCGTCCCGTTGTCGCGTTGTCCGCCGGAAGTGGCGTGAACGCCGTTAATGGCTAAGATTTCGCCATGATCCTTGATCCCCCCGCGCGGCGGCACCTGGTCGCGGTCGTCGCCTTCGACGGCATGGCGCCGTTCGAGCTGAGCTCGGTCGTGGAGGTGTTCCGGCCGCGCCCCGACCTCGGCGTCCCCTGGTACGACCTGCGGGTCTGCTCGCCGCGACCCGGGCCGCTGCGGTTTCTCGGCGGCTTCACCGTCACCACGGAACACGGCATGGACGTCCTCGCGGACGCCGACACCGTCGTGGTGCCGCAGGTGCCGGACATCCACGGCGACATCCCCGAGCCTGTGGTGGACGCCCTCAAGCGCGCACACGCCCGCGGCGCGCGGATCGTGTCGATCTGCTCGGGCGCGTTCGCGCTGGCCGCCGCCGGACTTCTCGACGGCCGTGAGGCCACCACGCACTGGCGGTTCGCCGACACGCTACGCCGCCGCTTCCCGCGCGTGCGGGTGACGCCGGACGTGCTGTACGTGGACGGCGACGACGTGCTCACCGGGGCGGGCAGCGCCGCGGGGCTCGATCTGTGCCTGCACCTGGTGCGCAAGGACCACGGGGCCAGAATCGCCAACTCGGTGGCGCGGCGGCTGGTGATCCCGCCGCATCGCGAGGGCGGCCAGGCCCAGTTCGTGGAGGCCGCCGTCCCGTCCGGTCCGGACCCGGCGGACGACCCGGTGGCCCGCGCGATGGCCTGGGCGCTGGACCATCTCGCCGAGCCGATCACCGTGGCGGCGCTGGCGGAGCAGGCCCGGCTGGCGCCGCGCACGTTCATCAGGCACTTCCACCGCACGACCGGCACCAGCCCGCTGCGGTGGGTGATCCATCAGCGGATCATGGCCAGCCTGCCGCTGCTGGAGAACGGCGCGCTGCCCATCGAGCGGATCGGCGCGATGGTGGGCTTCGAGTCCCCCGCCACGTTCCGGCACCATTTCGCCCGCGCGATGAAGACCTCGCCGTCCGCGTACAGGCAGATGTTCCGCACGTCCCTGGTGTCGTGACCCGCCACCGACCGCGGATCCTGGCGGTTCGTGGGGATATGGGGTGAACGGCGGGATGTCCGATCACGGAGGCGGCACAATCGGTGGAATGTTCGCATCGGGCGGAGACGGCGACCGCGAGGGGAACCAGGGCGGGCGCACGCCACCGCCGGAGCTGGAGGCGCTGGCCGCGCGGCGGCCGGGCGGCTGGGTGTACGAGATCGACGCCGCCTGGGTGGACGACCCGGACGGCTACGTCCCGCCCGAGGCGATCCGCGGGGCCTGGAAGGTGTCCGGCGAGGGACGGCTGACCGGCGAGTATCGCGAGAACCACCGGCACGGCCCGCCCCGGCACGACTTCTCCGCGCTCACCGAGCCCGACCACTGGCTGGACTGGCTGGGGGACGACCCCGGCGAGGCGGTGCTCACCGAGGTCGTCCGCATCCTGTGCCGGCAGATCGAGGGCACGGTCGTGGAGTGGATGAAGGTCGTGGAGACCCCGCGCTTCCTGACCGGCGGGCGGCCCAGCCCCGAGGACCCGGGCCGGGTGGTGGTCACCCGGACCGGGCTGGCCCTGCCGTTCGCCCTGATGGCGCGTCCCCCGCGGGGGCCGCGCTCGGTGGTGACGGGCGTGCTGAGCTGGGTCGCCGTGGGGCTGGACCGTCCCGGCGAACGGCGCGACCGCGTGTGGTTCGACATCGGCGCCGGCCTCGACCGGGCCGAGGAGGAGCTGCGCTCCCGGATCTACGAGCTCGACCGGCCGGGATAGCCCGCCCCGGTCCGTCGCGTTCAGCCGACGCGGTCGGCGTAGCGGGGCATGATGCGGCGCCGCGCGTAGGCCAGGTACAGGACGGACCCCGCCACGGCCACCACGCTGAACGTGATGACCATGCTCCAGTCGATGTACCAGGGTTCCGTGGTGTCGCGCGGCCAGATGATGTTGACCGTCTGGGCGGCCAGCCACACCGTCGCGACATAGGTGACGGGCGCGCTGAACCGGCCCAGGCTGAACGTCCCCGGCCGCCACGTGCCGCGCAGGTGCTGGAGCGCCGAACCCCACACCGGCAGGCCGAACGCGACGTAGAAGCCGATCGTGGTGAAGTTGACCAGGATCGAGTAGAGCGCCGAGCCGGACAGCAGCACGAACACGGTGGCGCCCACGGCGGTGAGCAGGATCGCGTTCACCGGCAGCCGCTCGGCGAACGCCAGCCGCCCCAGCACGCCCGAGCCGGGCAGCGCCTTGTCGCGCGCCGACGCCCAGATCACCCGGGACACCGCCGCCTGCACGGCCAGGAAGCTGGCGACGAACCCGATCACGAAGACGACCAGCAGCGGGCGCCCGATCCCCGAGCCGAAGTGGTGGACCAGCGTGTCGGCGACCGGGTCGCCGTCCGCGGCGGCCTTCAGGTCCGGGATGGCCAGGATCAGGCCGGCCGCCGAGTACATCACGATCGCGCCGACCGCGGCCAGCGCGAAGATCAGCGCCTTGGGGACGTCCCGCTCGGGCCGCTCCACCTCCTCGGCGATCGAGCCGGCCGCCTCGAACCCGACGAACGACCAGCCGACATAGGCGGTCGCCGCCAGCAGCGGCGCCCCCAGCAGCGGGGCGCCGCCGATGCCGTCGAACAGCACGCTCACCGGGTTCTCGCGGTAGAAGGCGAGCAGCACGGTCCCCAGCACCACCGAGGCCAGGACCTCGCAGATGAGGCTCGCGATGACGAGCACCTTCAGCGTGCCGCGTCCCACGATGTTGGCGAAGCTGCCGAACGCGAGGATGCCCAGCGCGGCGGCCGTCGTGGCGATGGTGCCCGGCTCGTCCATGCCGAGCGCCTGCAAAAGGAACCCCGCGGCGCCGTAGGACAGCGCGGACAGGGCGATGGTGAGGCCCCACATATAGGCCCACGCCGAGAACCATCCCGCCCCAGGGCCGTGCACGTGCCGCGCCCACTGGTAGACGCTGCCCTCGTACGGCCAGCGTGAGGCCAGCTCACCGAAGACGCATGCGACCAGCAACTGGCCCGTGAGCACGATGGGGAACGCCCACCAGAACCCCGGCCCGGCGGCGAGGAGACCCAGCGTGAAGATGGCGTAGAGGGCCACGATCGGGGACACGTCCGCGAAGGCCAGCGCGGTGGCCGAGCGGAGGTTGAACCCCTTGCGCAGCACCTGGCTTTCGTCGATGGTTCCTGTTGTGGGCATCATTGGCGTTCCTGCTCTTTCCTGAGTGAGGGGCTCGGCCTCACGGCCGTGGGAGGTGCCGGGGTCTCAGCCGGAGACCCCGGACGTGCCGGGCGATGTCGCCCAGGGGTGCGAGCCACACATCAGCCAGGCTCGCCACGTACTCGACGAACTCCTCCAGGGCCGCCGCCCGTCCGGGACGCCCCGAGAGGAAGGGATGCGAGGTCAGCACGAAACAGCCGCCGTCCTCGCGCAGCGCCTCGAACTCGGCGCGCCAGAGCTCGACCGCCTTGGCCGGGCTCTCGATCAGTCCCGACCCGGTGATCCCCGGGAGGAAGCAGTACTGCTCCCAGTCGTCCAGTCCCCAGTGGACGGGGATCTCCACGATCGACGCCGCGTCCTCCGTGTCCCCGACCGCGAGCTCGTAGGGGACGTCGGCGTCCATCAGGCTGGAGTCGTACAGGAAGCCGCGGTCGGCCAGCAGCCGCGGCGACGCGTAGGTCAGCTCCCACATCGGCGCCCGGTAGCCGGTGGGCCGCACCCCCGCGACCGTCTCCAACGCCTCCAGGCCCCGGTCCAGGATCTCGGCCTCCGTCCGCGGGTCCACGTCGATCAGCGGCTCGTGCAGGTAGCCGTGGTGGGCGATCTCGTGTCCCGCGTCCACGATCGAGCGGATCGCGTCCGGGTGGCGGTGCGCGGTGTACCCGGGGACGAAGAACGTCGACCGCACCCGGTGCCGCTCCAGGATCCGCAGCAGCCGCGGCAGCCCGGTCAGCGGCCCGTACGCCTGGTGGCTCATCACGCTCATCCGGGACGCCGCGGCCGGGAGCTCCGCCAGCACCACCGACTCCGCGTCCACGTCGAACGAGAACGACGCCGCCGAGGTCGCCTCGCCCGGCCAGGCCACCGGGTCCGCCGGCCTCACGAGGCCCTGCCCTTGGCCAGCAGGCTGACCAGCTCGTAGGTGACGGTCGCGGCGGCGATCGAGGTGATCTCGGCGTGGTCGTAGGCGGGCGCCACCTCCACCACGTCGGCGCCGACGATGTTCAGCCCGTCGAAACCGCGCAGCATGCCCAGCAGCTCCCGGCTGGTCATGCCGCCGCTCTCCGGCGTGCCGGTCCCCGGCGCGTACGCGGGGTCCAGCACGTCGATGTCGATCGACAGGTAGACCGGCGCGTCCCGCACCCGTTCCCGCACCCGCTCCACGACGCCGCGCACGCCCAGGTCGTCGATCTCCGCGCAGTGCACGATCGTGAAGCCGAACCTGGCGTCGTCCACCAGGTCGCGCGGGTCGTACAGCGGGCCGCGGATGCCGACGTGCGCGCTCGCGTCCCGCAGCAGCAGCCCCTCCTCGGCGGCGCGCCGGAACGGGGTGCCGTGCGTGTACGGCTCGCCGAAGTAGGTGTCCCAGGTGTCCAGGTGCGCGTCGAAATGCACGAGCGCGACCGGCCCGTGCAGCGCGTGCGCCACCCGCAGCGCCGGCAGCGCCACCGTGTGGTCGCCGCCGATCGTGACCGCCAGGCGGCCGTCCCCCGTCAGCTCCCGCAACCCCTCCTCGACCTGCCGCATCGCCTCCCCGATGTCGAACGGGTTGAGGCCGAGGTCGCCCGCGTCCACCACCTGGCACGCCGCGAACGGAAGCACGTCCAGGGCCGGGTTGTACGGCTTGAGCAGCCGCGATCCCTGCCGGATCGCGGCCGGCCCGAACCGCGCGCCCGGACGGTACGAGACGCCGCTGTCGAACGGCGCCCCGATCACCGCCACGTCGAAGTCCGGGACGTCGACGCTGCGCGGCAACCGGGCGAACGTCGTCAGCCCGGCGAAGCGCGGGAACTCCAGGGCGTTGGAAGGCCCGACGGTGGGTCGCGAGGGGCGCGGGGGCTCTTGGGAGCTCATTCTTTCCTTTCCGAGGGGTCGTTGACCGGGGGTAGGGCATCGCTAGATGCGGGTTCGGGTGGTGCCGCCGTTGATGTGGACGACCTGGCCGACGAGCGTGGGCAACCGGTCGTCGGCCAGGAACGACACGGCCGCCGCGATCTCGTCGGGGGTCGCGATCCGGCCCAGCGGCACCCGCGCCGCGTACCGGGCGCGGATCTCCTCGACCGAGACGCCGGCGTCGCGGGCGTCCACCTCGAGCTGCGGCGTGTCGATCACGCTGGGCGCCACCGCGTTCACCGCGATGTGCAGCGGGCCCAGCTCGCGGCCCAAGGATTTGGTCAGCGCGATCAGCCCCGCCTTGGACGCGGCGTAGGCGGTGGCGTTCGGCCAGCCGATCACCCCCCACTCCGACGCGATCAGCACCATCCGGCCGCCGCCGCGTTCCGACATCCCGGGCAGCACGGCCTGCGCGCAGGCGAACGCGCCGCCGAGGTTGGTGTCCACGACCCGCCACCAGTCGTCCAGGTCGTGCTCGGCCAGCGGCGCCATCGCCATGTGCGCCGCCCCCGCGACCAGGATCCCGATAGGCTCCCCCGCCTCCTCCTGGACCGCCGACACCATCCGCTCCACCGACTCCGGGTCGGCGACGTCGGCGGGCTCGCTGATGCCGCCCAGCTCCTCGGCCAGCTCGTCGGTCGGAGGGCCGTCCGGCCTGTCGGTCAGCGCCACCAGATGCCCATCGGAGGCCAGCCGGCGCGCCACCGCCCGTCCCAGCCCGCCCCCCGCCCCGGTCACCAGCGCCACCGCCATCAGATCACCGCCCCCGCGTTCGGCGAGATAATCTCCCCCACGCAGAACGTGCCCTCGTCCACCAGGTACGCGGCGGCGAGCGCGATCTCCTCCGGCCGGCTCATCCGGCCGGCCGGCAGCGTCTGGAGGTACGCGGGCCTGCGCCACGGCGACTCGGGAGGAAGCAGCGGCGTGTCGGTCGGGCCGGGCGCCACCGCGTTCACCCGTACGCCCAGCGGGGCCAGCTCGACCGCCAGCGCCCGGACCAGCCCGATCACCGCGCCCTTCGCGGCCGCGTAGTGCGCCTCGCCGTCACCGCCGCCGATCGCCAGCTCCGAGGACACCCCCACGATCGCCCCGCGCCCGCGCTCCGCCATCGCCGGGGCCACCGCGCGGCACACGTTCAGCAACCCGCCCAGATGGACCCGCAGCATCCGCCGCCACTCCGTCCACGGGATGTCGGCCACCGGGGTGATGGCGTAGTGGCCCGCCGCGCACACCGCCGCCTCCACCTGCCCCAGCTCGCGCTCGATCCGCGCGATCGCCGCGTTCACCTGGGTGGGGTCCGCCACGTCGACGCTCACGCCGTGCTCGACGTCCGTCGAGTGACGCAGGTCGAGCCCGGCGACGCGCCAGCCGCGCCGCGCCAGCTCGGCCACCACCGCCGCACCGATCCCGCTGGCCGCCCCGGTGACGAGAGCGACTCGTTCCGCCATACCCTTCCTCCTGATCGTGAGGATGCAAGGCAAACCCGATAACGGGGCAGGTAGCAAGGGTTTTGTGCGAAACTTGGCCAACCGCACCTCGAATGCGCCCGGCGCTCGTGGAGTTGTCCAACACCTGGTCATGCGTGCGTTACACGGCCGACTCATCGTGCGACGCTGAGGGGGTGAGCACTGACCATGCGGACCGGCTGCACCTCACCGTCGGACAGCTCCTTGAGGTGCCGCACTTCCAGTTGCGACTGGTCGCCGGGGCGGCGGGTCTCGACCGACCGGTCCGCTGGGCGCATTCCACCGAACTGCTCGACCCCGGCCCCTACCTCCGGGGCAACGAGGTCGTCCTGACCGTCGGCGCGTCCTTGACCGACCCGTCGCGCTGTGAGATGTTCGCCCGTTCCGTCCACGCCAGCAAGGCCAGCGCGATCGGGTTCGGCACCGGTGACGTCATGGACGAACCCCCGGAGGCCCTGTGCGAAGCGTGCGACGAGCTCGACCTGCCCCTGCTCGAAGTACCGCCGGAGGTCCCGTTCCTGAGCTTCACCGAGTGGTTCGCCGACCGGCTGGCCTCGTCCCGGGACAAGCAACGCGAACGCGAGGAGACCGGGCGCATCCTCGACATGGTGCGCAACGGGCTGGCCTCACCCGAGGTGTTGCGCGACAGGCTGGAGGCGGCCGGGCTGTCCACCGACACCGTGATCGTGCTGGCCGTGCCCGCGGAGAACATTCCCGAGCGGGTGGACGCCTCCATCGGCGCCGTGCTCGCCGTAGAGGGTGACGTCGGGCGTGTCCTGGTCAACACCGAACGGCACGCGGAGGAACTCGCCGTGGCATGGGGCGGAGTCGGAGGAATGAGCACGCCCGCGCCCCTGGAAAGCCTCGGGCAGGGCCTCTCGGAGAGCGTGCTGGCCCTGGAGGCGGCCCAGCGCGGCGGCCGCGCCATCGTCCGCGCCGCCGACCTGGCCACCTTCCAGGGCCTGCTGGGACGTCTGGAACGCCACCAGATCGCCCCGTTCATCGAGCAGATCGCCCGTCCCCTGGAGCAGTACGACGCCGCGCACGGCACGAAGCTGGTCGACACCCTTCGCGCCTTCCTCAAGACCGGCGGCGCCGTCAGTGAGACGTCCCGGGAGCTGTACCTGCACCCGAACACCCTGCGGCACCGCCTGTCCAGGATCGAGGCGCTGACGGGACGCAACCCGCTCGACTTCGAGGACCGCGTGGCGCTCGCCGTGGCCATGTGGGCGTCCTGAACCGTCGGTGGCGGCGGCTAGCGTCGCCTCGTGGCCGGCATCCGCTACACCCAGGGTGACGCGACCTCGCCCCAGGCCGAAGGCGCGAAGGTGATCGCCCATGTCTGCAACGACCTGGGCCGGTGGGGCAAGGGCTTCGTCCTCGCCGTCTCCGCCCGCTGGCCCGAGCCGGAGAAGGCGTACCGGGCGTGGTACCGCGAGCGTGCCCGCAACGACTTCGGGCTGGGCGCCGTCCGGTACGTCCAGGTCGAAGGGGACGTCTGGGTCGCCAACATGGTCGCGCAACGCGGAGTGAGACCCGGCAGGAAGAACGGGCCGCCGATCCGGTACGAGGCCCTTGACCGCTGCCTGGCCGCCTTGGGCGAGAAGGCGGGCGAGCTCGGCGTCACCGTCCACATGCCCCGCATCGGCTGCGGCCTGGCCGGAGGAGAGTGGCACCGGATAGAGCCCATGATCCTCCGCCACCTGACCGCGAAGGGGCTGCACGTCACGGTCTACGACGCCGATTTACCGTGAAACCGGGAGTGATGGGGTGATGAGTTTCCGTCCCGCGCGGGGTCGAGTCCTGTGAGAGCGCCGGTACGCGTTCCGGTGGACGGGGCCGGAGCGTGCGCTCGCGGACGGAGGCCGGCCGGAACGATGGTGGATCAGACGGAGTTCGCCCGCCTGGCGAACCCCTACAGGGGCGAGCTGCTCGCGCATTGCTATCGCATGCTCGGCTCCGTTCATGACGCCGAGGACCTCGTCCAGGAGACGTATCTCCGGGCGTGGCGGTCCTTCGACGGGTTCGAGGGGCGGACGTCGCTGCGCCGGTGGCTCTACCGGATCGCCACCAACCGGTGCCTGACCGCGCTGGAACGTGCCGCCCGCCGCCCGTTGCCCTCGGGGCTGTCACGTCCCGCCGAGGACGCGGACGTCCCGGTGACGCCCGGGGAGCCCGGGATGCCGTGGCTGGAGCCCGTACCGGACGCGCTGCTGCGTCCCGGCGGCTCGCGGGTCATCGGTGCCCGGGTGCCGTCCGGGCCGGACGATCCGGCGGCGATCGTCACCGGGCGCGGCAGCGTCCGGCTGGCGCTGGTCGCGGCGATGCAGCATCTGCCGGCGCGGCAGCGCGCGGTGCTGATCCTCCGGGACGTCCTGGACTGGCGTGCCGCCGAGGTCGCCGACCTGCTCGGCACGACCACCGCCGCGGTGAACAGCCTCCTGCAACGTGCCCGCGCCCGCATCGAGGAGGCGGCGGTCGCCGAGGACGAGGTCTCCGAGCCGGACGACCCGGCCCGCCGCGCGGTGCTCGACCGGTACGTCGCGGCGTTCCACGACGCCGACATGGCCGGGCTGTCCCGGCTGCTGAGGGACGACGCGATCCTGGAGATGCCCCCGTCCCCGACCTGGTTCCGGGGCCGCGAGGCGGTCATGCGGTTCCTCTCGTCCCAGTGCGCGGACGGGTTCGGCGGCAAACGCCTCATTCCCACGGCCGCCAACGGCCAACCGGCGGCGGCGGTCTACATTCGTGGCGCCGACGGGGCCTACCGGGCGCACTCCATCCAGGTGCTCACGCTGAGCACGCGCGAGCAGGACGGGACGTACGAGATCGCGCGGATCGTCGCCTTTCTCGACACGCGCCTGTTCGCCCTTTTCGGGCTGCCGGGGGCGCTTCCCGCTGAGGCCGTGCCATGAGCGGTGAGCTGGTGGAGGGGGTGGAGCTGCTCGAACGGGCGGTCGGTTACACGCTCGGCGCGTTGAGCAGGGTCACCAAGGCGTCGTTGTGCTGGCCGACGCCGTGCACGGGCTGGAACCTGAGGGCGTTGCTGCGGCATTTGGACGACTCGCTCGACGTCCTGTCCGAGGGGGCCGAGACCGGTGGCGTGCGTCCCGTCCGGGGCGCCCTGGCGCCCGCAGAGGACGTGGTGGCCTCCGTCCGAGTGAGGGCGGGCGCGGTGCTCGGCGCCTGGGCGGGGTTCACCGGCGCGGATGGTGACGATCACGCTCTGGCCGTCGGCGACCTGCCGCTGATGGCGAGCTGCGCGGCGGGCGTCGGCGCGCTGGAGATCGCCGTCCACGGCTGGGACATCTCCCGCACGCTGGGCCTGCGCCGCCCGATGCCGCCCGAGCTCGCCACGGACCTGCTGGAGATCGCGCGGCTGACGGTGGGCGACACCGGCCGCCACCCGCTGTTCGCCACCGCCGTCCCCGTGCCGCCGCACACCCGCGCGGACGACCGGCTCGCCGCCTACCTGGGCCGCGACCCGTCCCGCTGAGCCCCGTGATGAGTGGGAGCCCGCGCCGGGGTCTCGTCTGACAGAACGCTTTTCGTCGAAGCCGTAAGGAGAGCGGAATGTCGGAACGAGCGGGGACGGCGCGGCGCCGTCCCCCGCATGTGGTCTGGACGCTGGTGCTGGCGCCGATCGGGGTCTTCCTGACCGCCCTGGACGTGGTCGTGGTGTCCACCGCGCTGCCCGCGATCCAGCGGGAGCTCGGCGCCGGACTGGCCGATCTGGAATGGACGCTGAACGCCTACAACCTGGCGTTCGCGTGCCTGATGCTGACGGGCGCCGCGCTGGGCGACCGGTTCGGGCGGCGCCGGATGTTCGTCGCCGGCGTGCTGGTCTTCAGCCTCGCCTCGGCGGCGGCCGCCCTGTCGCAGTCGGCCGCCGAGCTGATCGCCGCGCGGGTGGTCCAGGGCGCGGGGGCGGCCGTGATCATGCCGCTGACCCTCACGCTGATCGTGGACGCCTTCCCGGCGTCCCGCCGGGGCACGGCGCTGGGCATCTGGGGCGGCGTGACGGGGCTCGGGGTGGCCGCGGGCCCGGTCGTCGGCGGCGCGATCACCGAGGGCGTCTCCTGGCAGTGGATCTTCTGGGTGAACGTCCCGGTCGGCCTGGCGCTGGCGGCGCTGTCCGCCGTGCGGCTGCGCGAGAGCCACGGACCGCGGTCGCGGCTCGACCCCCTGGGGCTCGTCCTGATCGCGGCCGGTCTGTTCGCGCTGACCTGGGCCCCGGTACGGGCACCGGCGATCGGCTGGGGGACCCTTGAGGTGATCGGGGCCGCGCTGTCGGGCGCGCTGCTGGTCGGCGCCTTCGTCGCCTGGGAGCGCAGGGCCAGGTACCCGATGATGCCGCTGGGCCTGTTCCGTGTGCGCGGCTTCGTCACCGCGAACGCCATCGGCTTCCTCCAGCAGATGTCGATCATCGGTTCGCTGTTCCTGCTGTCGCAGATGTTCCAGGTGGGGCTCGGCTACTCGCCGTGGGAGGCGGGCCTGCGGATCCTCGTCTGGAACGGGACGGTGATGGTGGTCGCCCCGATCGCGGGGGCGCTGGCCGACCGGTTCGGCGACCGTCCCGTCCTCATCGGCGGCATGGCCCTTCAGGGCGCCGGGCTCGGCTGGGTCGCGACGGTCGCCCAGACCGGCGTCGGGTACGGCACCCTCGTCGTTCCCCTGCTGGTCGCGGGCGTGGGAATCGCGCTGTGCCTGCCGCCCGTGGCCAACCTCGTCACGAGCTCCGTGCCGTTCGAGGAGGCCGGGGTGGCCGCCGGGGTCAACAGCGCCATGCGCGAACTCGGCTCGGTCTTCGGCGTGGCCGTCGTGGCGCTGATCTTCGCGTCCTACGGCGGCTACACCACCTCGTCGACCTTCATGGACGGAGTCCAGCCCGCCCTGTGGGCGGCGTCCGCGATCGCGCTCGCGGCCACCATCCCGGCCTTCCTGTCGCCGCGGAAGCCGGACGTTCGGCCGCCCATGATCCCCGCCGAAGGCATGGTCGCGGGCCCACGGGCCGACGGCCGGTCCCAGGTTCCGCCCGGCGAGGTCAGGGCGTCAAAGGGCGGTCGAGGACGGTGAGGGCGGCTGGTTTGTCGCCCTCCCACTCGATCGTGTCGTCTTCCGGTGAGACGCGCTTCCAGAGCATCAGGAACAGGGTTCGGGCAGGGGCGTGCAGGGTGGCGACCGGGGTGCCCGGGCCGAGGGTCCAGGTTTGGGCGGTGTCGGTCGTCGACAGCCGGATCGCCTGGTCAGGGGGTGTGGCTCGGGACAGTTCGAGCTGCCTCGGGTACATGGTGTCGATGACCTCGGCCACACCCTCGGCGGACAGCTCCGGGTCGAGGGGCGTGGCGCCGCCTGTGGCGTGCTCGGCGTCCCAGAGGTGCACCAGGGTTTCCATGCAGCGGCGGCGGCGCCAGAAGGCGACCGTGCGCGGCGGGTGGAACGTCCATGCCTCGGTGGACGGGTCGGCCTCCAGCGCGGTCAGCAGGGTCTCGCCGGTGGCGTGGAACCAGCGCTTCAGCTCGTCCCGGTCACGGGGTGGCGGGACGGGCTTGCGGCGTCCGTGTTTCTCGGTCACCGCGGTGGCCGACCAGAGGTTGCCGTTGCCCAGGTGGTCGGCGAGGTCGTACAGCGTCCAGTCGCCGCAGTGCTCGATCGGAGCGGTCAGGTCGTCGTCCAGGCATGCCTCGAAGGCGTTCAGGTCGCGGCGCAGGAAGGCCAGGAAATCCATGCCGTGACCGTATCCGTGTGGCCCTGACTGCTATGCGGTGGTCTGGCCGGGAAGGGTCGTCGGGAGGGTGATGCGGACGGTCGTGCCGCTGCCCGGCGCGGAGAGCAGCTCGGCCTGGCCGCCGTGGGCCGCGGCGATGGCGGCGACGATCGGCAGGCCCAGCCCGGCGCCGCCCTCGTCCGAGGCGCTGTGGAAGCGCTCGAAGGCGCGGGCGGCGTCCTGCAGCGGCATGCCGGGACCCTTGTCGGCGACCTCGATGACGATCGTCCGCGGGCCGCGGGTCAGCCGGACGGTGGCGCCCGTCCCCGCGGGGGTGTGGGCGCGGACGTTCGCGAGCAGGTTGGCGAACACCTGGCGCATGCGCGACTCGTCCACCACGGTCTCAAGCGTGCCCGGCGCGTCCAGGACGAAGGAGCGGCCGGGATCGGCGGCCGAGGCGTCGGCGACGGCGTCCCGGGCCAGGGCCGCCAGGTCGGCGGGACCGAACCTGAGCGACGCCTCGCGGTCGAGCCGCGCCAGTTCCAGCAGGTCGGCGACGAGGCGGCTCATGCGGCGCGCCTCGTCCTCGATGCGGGCCATCGCGTCCGGCAGCTCGTCGGGTCCCAGCGCGCCCTGCCGGTACAGCTCCGCGTACCCCTGGATGGTGGTGAGCGGCGTGCGCAGCTCATGGGACGCGTCCGCGGCGAACTCCCGGACCCGCGCCTCGGAACGGCTGCGCGCCCAGAACGCCTGCTCGATCCGGTCCAGCATCACGTTGATCGCGCCGGCCAGCCGGGACGTCTCCGAGCTGTGCCCCGGGTCGGGCATCCGCGCCCGCAGGTCGCCGCCGTTGGCGATGGCCTGCGCGGTCACGGCCATGCGGTCTAGGGGGAGCAGGCCGCGGCCGATCAGCCACCGGCCCAGGACGAGGAGCGCCGCCATGAGCATCGCGGCCGTGGCGACCTCGGCGAGGACGAGGTTGCGCACCGCCAGGTCGATCTCGTCCAGCGGGGTCGCGACGACGACCGCCCCGCCGCCCCGGGTGGGACGGGCGACGGCGCGCATCCCGGGCAGCGAGAACGGTTCGAGGCTGTCCGCGTGCGCCGCCACCCTGGCCGGGCCGAGCTCACGGACCCGCGCGACCGCCTCGTTCGGCTCGGCGTAGGCGCCGCTCAGCACGCGGATGCGCCCGTTCTGGGCGACGGTCAGCACGACGAACTGGGCGGGCGCCACGCCCTGGCTGGGCAGTCCGGGCCGGATCAGCCGGGACACGGCGCGGTCGCGGGCGCCGCGCAACTGCTCGTCCACCCGGTGCATGAGGTAGCCGCGCAGGACGACCGCGCTGACCAGCCCCATGATCAGCAGGCCGGAGAGGGTCACGGCGACCAGCCCGGCCAGCAACCGGTTGTTGAGGGTCGACAGCGGGTTCCTCATGGGCGCAGGGTGTAGCCGATGCCGCGCCGGGTGTGGATGAGCGGCGGCCCCAGCGGGTCCAGTTTGCGCCGCAGGTAGCTGATGTAGGTCTCCAGCACCTGGGCGTTGGCCTGGTGCGTCCAGCCCCACACGTTCTCCAGCAACTGGGCGCGCGTGAGCACCTGGCCCGCGTTCCTCATGAGGTACGCCAGCAGCTTGAACTCGGTGGGGGAGAGTTCGAGCTCGACGCCCGCGCGCCGCACGAGCCAGCTCGACTCGTCGAGTTCGAGATCGGCGACGCGCAGTACCTCCTTCTCCTGTTCCTTCGGAGGCGGGGCGGCCAGGGCCGCGCGGCGCAGCACCGCGCGTATCCGTGCCACCAGCGCGTCGATCGAGAACGGCTTGGTGACGTAGTCGTCGCCGCCCAGGGTGAGACCCGTGACGGTGTCGGACGGGGTGTCCCGCGCGGTCAGGAAGATCACCGGGACGTCGTCGCCCTCGTCCCGCAGCCGGCGGCAGACCTCGAACCCGTCGAAGTCCGGGAGCATCACGTCCAGCAGGATGATGTCGGGACGCTTCGCGCGCGCCTCCCGCAGCGCCTCGGCTCCCGTCGAGGCGGAGGCGGTCACGAAGCCGTGGAAGCGCAGGGCCGTCCCGACCAGATCACGGATGTTCGCCTCGTCCTCCACGACGAGGACCAGTTGCCTGTCACCCATCGGTCCGCCCCTGCCCCGGTCGGTCAACACACCCCGACGTTACGCGGTGGCGGCTACCGCTTCTTCGGGACGAACAGGAAGGCCGCGGTCCGGGCGGTGCCGGCGCGCTCGCCCCGGACGATGACCTGGTCACCGGACGCCAGGGCGCTCACCTTGGTCTTCTCGCCGTTCTTGTGGACGCGGGTGTCGCCGTCGGTCGTCCACGTCCAGGCCACGCCGTCGGCGCTGCGGACCGTCACGGTCGCGCCGGACACGCCGGTGATCTGGCCGCGCTGCCAGGTGGTCACATGGAACGAGCCGTCCCTGCGCCTGACGGTGGCCTCCCCGTGCACGCCCCGCGCGGCCCGGCGCAGGTCGTGCCGCAAGGGACGCTGCTTGCCGTGCCGCCATTCCCCCTTGCGGGGGGGCTTGGGGTGCTCGGACGCGGTCGGCTTCGGTGACGCGGAAGGCGACGGGTCATCGGCGAACGCCGGGACGGCCACGTACAACCCGACACCGAGAACGCCCGCGGCGGCGGCACCGGCCGCAAACGACTTCCTGTTCACTTTCGCTCGCATGCAAGACACCTAACCGTGGGTTCCTGACAGCAGTCCGCGGAAAAGGCTGGGAGAAGCCTGGGAAACACCGTCAGCCGGGCTCGGCGAGGGTCTCCAGGATCTGCTCGCCGTATTTCGCGAGCTTGTTCTCGCCCACCCCGTTCACCGTGCTCAGCTCGGTCAGCGAGGACGGCACCGCGGTGGCGATCTCGCGCAGCGTGGCATCGTGGAACACCACGTACGGGGGGACGCCCTGCTCGCGGGCCGTGGCGGTCCGCCAGGCGCGCAGCCGCTCGAAGATGGGCACCGCCTCGGGCGGGAGGTCGGCCGGGGCCTTGCGGTCCTTCGGCGCCCTCGACGTCCGGGCGGCCTTCGCGGCCTTCTCGGCGACCTCCGGCTGCCGGCGCATCGTCACGGTGCGCCGCCCGCGCAGCACCTCGGCGCTCGACTCGGTGAGGACGAGAGCGCCGTAATTGCTCTCCACCGCCATCAGGCCCTGGGCCAGCAGTTGCCGGACGACGCCGCGCCATTCCGTCTCGCGCAGTTCCGTGCCGATCCCGAACGTGCTGAGCGAGTCGTGGTCGAACTGGATGACCTTGGCGTTCTTCTTTCCGAGCAGGATGTCGATGATGTGGCCGGCGCCGAACTTCTGCCGGCGTTCGCGTTGCAGCCGTACGACCGTGGACAGGACCTTCTGCGCCGGAACCGTCGCGTCCCAGGTCTCGGGCGGTGACAGGCAGGTGTCGCAGTTCCCGCAGGGCTCGGCATCCTCGCCGAAGTAGTTGAGCAGTTGCACGCGGCGGCAGCCCGCCGCCTCGCACAGCGCCAGCATCGCGTCCAGGTGCAGGCTGAGCCTGCGGCGGTGCTGCTCGTCCCCCTCGGAGGAGTCGATCATCTTGCGGAGGTTGACGACGTCCTGGAGCCCGTAGGCGAGCCACGCGGTGGACGGCAGCCCGTCACGTCCGGCGCGGCCCGTCTCCTGGTAGTAGCCCTCGACCGACTTGGGCAGGTCGAGATGGGCGACGAACCGGACGTCCGGCTTGTCGATGCCCATCCCGAACGCGATCGTCGCCACGATGACCAGTCCGTCCTCGCGGAGGAAGCGCGCCTGGTTGGCGGCGCGCGTGGCGGCGTCCAGCCCGGCGTGGTACGGCAGCGCCTCGATGCCGTTCGCGGTGAGGAACTCGGCGGTCCGCTCGACCGAGTTGCGCGACAGGCAGTACACGATGCCCGCGTCGCCCGCGTGCTCGGTGGTCAGCAGCCGCAGCAACTGCCGTTTGGCGTCGGACTTGGGCTCGATCCTGTACTGGATGTTGGGACGGTCGAAGCTCGCCACGAAATGCCGCGCGTCCTTGAGGTCGAGGCGCATGGCGATCTCTTCGCGGGTGGCGGGCGTCGCGGTGGCGGTCAGCGCGATCCTCGGGACGTCCGGCCAGCGCTCGTGCAATCCCGACAGCGTCAGGTAGTCGGGACGGAAGTCGTGCCCCCACTGCGCCACGCAGTGCGCCTCGTCGATCGCGAACAGCGCCACGGTGCCCCGGTCGAGCAGGTTGACCGTCGCCGGGACGCGCAGCCGCTCGGGCGCCAGGTAGAGGAGGTCCAGCTCGCCCGCGAGGAACTGCGCCTCCACCATGCGGCGCTCGTCCAGATCCTGGGTGGAGTTGAGGAACCCGGCCCGCACGCCCAGCGCCCGCAGCGCGTCCACCTGGTCCTGCATCAGCGCGATCAGCGGCGAGATGACGACGCCGGTGCCCTTCCTGACCAGCGCGGGGATCTGGTAGCACAGCGACTTGCCGCCGCCGGTCGGCATCAGGACCAGGGCGTCGCCGCCGTCCACCACATGGTCGATGATCTCCTGCTGGCCGTCCCTGAACGCGTCGTACCCGAAGACCCGGCGCAGCACCTCGGCCGCCGACGCCCCGCCGGTGCCCTCGGCGGGGTGGAGCAGGGGCGCGAGCTCGCCCTCGGGCGCGGTGCCCGGATCGAAGGCCGGATCGAAGCCGGGGTCGAAGCCGGGATCGAACTCCGGGTCCGGTTCGTACTCGGGATCGAAGTAGGGCTCGGGTGGGATCTCGCTCTCCGGGGAAGGCACCGATTCATCTTAGGGATCCGTGCCGACACCGGACCGCGGATGCCGGAACCCTCGCGGGGTTCAGAGGGATTCGATCAGGTCGCGGTCGATGGCGCGGAGGTCGTCGGTCTCGTACGCGGCGAGGGCCAGCGCGTCGGGCGCGGGCGGGTGCCGGGGACGGGGGACGGCGATCACCCGCATCCCGGCGGCGTGGGCGGAGCGCAGCCCGTTGCCGGAGTCCTCGATCGCCACGCAGTTCTCCGGCGGCACGTCCAGCCGGGCGGCGACCATGAGGTAGCCGTCGGGCGCGGGCTTGCCCTGGTCCACCTCCTCGGTCGACACGGTGACCCTGAACAGGGAGTCCAGGCCGACCTCGGCGAGGAGCAGGTCGATGAGGGCGCGGGGGGACGAGCTGTTCAGGCCGAGCGGGTAGGCGTCCGCGAGCCGTCGCACCGTCTCCACGGCGCCCGGCAGCAGCGGGACCTCCTCCGCGTACCGGAGGCGCATCCTGTCGATCACCTCGTACGCGACGTCCTCCGGCGAGAGCCGCCCGCCCAGCAGGTCCTCGGCCAGATAGGACGCCCATTCCTCGGTGCTCATCCCCATCAGCCGGTCCTGGCTGTCGGGGAGCCAGCGCCCGCCGCGGTCGGCCACGTAGGAGCGGCGGACCTCCTCCCACACCGGCTCCGAGTCGATCAGAACACCGTCCAGATCGAACACGACCGCGCGTACGTCCATGGACCACTCCCGGCTCGAACCTCGGCTGACCCGCACCGGTCCATTACCCGTCGGATACCGGAGGAATCGCGAGCGAGCATTTCCGTAAAGGGCCGGTGAGCTGGATAAATAGGGCAATGCACACAAGATCCTATTAAGTCTGGCATGGTGGGTGTCCCGCGCCTCGCCTCCGGAGAGTGAGCTGGAGAGGAGATCCCCAATGGTGTTGCTCGGACTGCTCATGGCCGCGGCGGCCGTCACCGTGGCGGTGGGCGTCGTGGCGGCCAACGAAGGAACGGCCACCCTGACCGCCTTCGGCGAGACCGTCCCCTTCGTGAACAACCAATGGCAGGTCTTCCTCGCCGGCGCCGCCGTCGCGGTGGTCTTCATGGTCGGCGTGATGTTCCTCTTCATGGGCGTCGGCCGCAGCCTCCGCAACCGGCGCGACCTGCGTTACCTCCGCGAGGAGCACGAGGAGTCGCTGACCACCCTGGAGATGGAGAAGCGCCGCCTCCAGCGCGAGCTCGCCCGCGCCCGCGGCGGCGACCCCGGGTCGCCCTCGGCGCCCGGCGCTCCCGCGCCTTCCGGGCCTCCCGTGGACGGCCGTCCCGTCGCGGGCCCGGCCGCGCGGGCGGCCCACCGCGCCGGCGGGCCCATGGTGGGCTCCTCCGCCGCCTCGTCCTTCTTCGACAGGACGGACTGACGCGCCGGCGTCCGCCCGAGGACCGAGCCGGTGGTCCCCGGAGATGACCGGGACGGCGCCGAAAATCCCCGCGCGGGCTGATGGTTCCCGCGCCTTCTCCGGGCAGGATCGTTGACGTGCGGATACTCATCAAGGTAGTGATCACGGCCGTCGCGCTGTGGGTCGCGACCGTGCTGGTCGCCGGGGTGGACGTCGAGGGGGACACCCTCGGCCGCCGGGCGCTCACGCTGGTCGGGGTCGCGGTGATCTTCGGCCTGGTGAACGCGATCATCAAGCCCATCGTCAAGACCCTCGGCTGCGCCCTCTACGTGCTGACCCTCGGCCTGTTCGGGCTCGTGGTCAACGCGCTGCTGCTGCTCCTCACCGGCTACGTGGCGGGTGAGCTCGACCTGCCGTTCACCGTCGACGGCTTCTGGCCCGCGTTCCTCGGCGCGATCGTCGTCGGCGTGGTCGGCTGGCTGCTCGACCTGCTGGTCAAGGACGACTAGCGGCCGCGAACGGCGACCGCGCCAGCCGGTCCGCGCCCGCGTGCCCCTCGTACTCGGGGTGCGCGGGCGGTGCCTCGTCCGCGCCGCCGCCCAGCAGGACCCAGCGCCGGGCCCGGACGGCGCCGACCAGGAAGTCCGCCTCGTTCAACGCCCCGGCCCCCGCCACCACGAGCGTGTCGAACTCCGCGTCCGCCCTGGTGGCGCCCACGGTGAACGGCGTGCCGCAGACCAGCGCCGCCGTGCGCAGCAGGACGTCGCCGGTGTCGTCGCTCGGGACCTCACCGGTCGGGCCGGACACCGGGAAGCCGTCCTCGGCACGGTTCAGCTGGGACGTGAGCCGCTCGATCCGGGCCATGGCGGACCGCTGACGTGTCGCGAGCACCTCCGGGTCGACCGGTCCGCCGCCGCAGATCTCCTCCACGTTCGCCCGGGAGCGGGCCTCCGCCGCCGTGGCCGCCTCGAACTCGCTGGACCGGACCGACAGCTCCTCCTCGGCCTCGCCGCGGCGCCGCGCCAGCAGCGCCTCGGTCTCCGCGACCCTGGCCACGGCCGCCTCCGTCTCGGCCCTCGCATGATCGTGCGCGGCCCTCGCGGTCTCGTACTCGCGCCGGGCGACGGCCAGCCGTCCCTCGATCTCCTGGGCGATCCGCTGCGCGTTCGCGGCCAGCGCGCTCGCCTGCGTGGCCCGGTCGACGGCCTCGGCGGCGCGCTGTGCCTTCTCCTGGTGGTCGGCGGTCGCGGCCGTCCGCTCCTTGGCCAGCCGGGACAGTTCCGCGGCGAGCTGCCGCTGCGCCTCCTGCGCCGCCGTCAGCCGTGCGGCGCCCTCGTGCAGGAACGCCTCAAGCTGCGTGCGGTACGTCTGCGCGCGCTCGGCGGCGTCCTTCGCCTGCGCCGCCCGCTTCGCCGCCTCGTCCGCCTCCCGCGTCAGCGCCTTCACCTCCGCCCGCAGGTCCTTCAGCTCGGGCGGCGGCGGCGCGACGTGCAGCCGCTGGCTCAGCGACCGCTTGCGCCGACGCGCCGACAGCGCGGACTCGGCCGCGGCCAGCCGGTAGTAGCGGGTGTGCCCTTCGGCGTCCGCCGCCGCCGACTCGGCCGCCAGCCGCTCGGCCGACTCGATGGCACCCGGCAGGTCGTCGCGGGCCCGTGCCAGGTCCACGGTCAGCGTCTCTTCTTCCTGCTGCGCCGCCTGAAGCTCCGTCCGCGCCTGCGCGTTGCGCTCCTCCAGCGCGTTGCAGCGAGCCAAGGTGGCCTCGGCGGTACGGGTGAGCCTGCCGGCCTCCTCCGCCTTGGTGTCGGCCTCCATCTGGAGCCGCTGCGCCTCGGCGCGGGGCCCCTCCAGCTCGGCCACGACCTCGGCCTGCGCCGCCTCCAGCCGTTCGGCCTCGGCGGCGGTCCGCACCACCTCCTGCTCGGCCGCCTCGACCGCGGCGCGCATCTCCTCGATCCGCGCCGCCAACCCGGCCAGCTCCGCGTCCAATTCCTGGCGGCGCCGTTCCCTGGCGGCCTTGAGCGATTCCAGCAGCGCCTGATCGCGCGGCCACTGCTCCAGCCACATCAGCGCGCGTTGCAGCTTCCGCGCCTCGTCGGCCCAGGAGTTCGGCCACGCCTCCCCCAGCGGACGGGCCACCACCGAAAGGACACGTGCCTCCGGCGCCCGATCGTCCTTGATCTCGGCGGGCGCCGGTTGCGGGACCTCCTGTGGTCGTGTCACCTCCACCGGGGTCACGGGCCTGAACTCGACCGTGCGGTTGGCCCCGTCGTCCCTCAGCGGCGCTTCGGCCGGCCGCGCGGTGGCCTCCGGCGCGGGCGGCGGTTCCGGGACGGGCGGCGGCTCCTCCGCGGCCGTGGCCACCAGCACGGTGAGCACGCCGTCCCCGGCCGCCCGCGCGATCTCCTCGGCGCGCGCCTCGGTGGGCGCCAGCACCAGGGTCCGCTCGCCCTCGCGCAGGGCCTCCTGGACGGCCTCGCCGACCGGCAGGCCCCGGGTCACGTCCTGGGCTTCGGCGGCCACCAGCAGGCGGGCCAGCTCCTCCGCGTCTCCCGCGATCTGACCGTCCCGCATGGCGCGCAACGCGGCGAGCTGCCCGCTCCACCCGAGGACCTTCGTGTCCTTCTCCCTGAGGCGCCGCTCCAGCCCCTCGTAGACCTCGATCAGGGTCTCGCACGCCTCCGACGCCAGCTCTCGCACGGACGGCTCGTCGGCCTCCGGCTCGTCCGGCTTCTCCGGCGGGTCCGGCTCGTCGGGGGCGTCCGCCACCATCTCCTCGACCTCGGTGGTCACCTCATCGGGGAGCGGCACCGTCCCACCGCTGGGACCAGTGGTGGCGTCGTCGGGGACCGGAAGGGGCGAGGTCGCGTCGTCCGAGGCCGTGACCGACGCGGCGGCCGGCTCCTCGGTGGCCGAAGCCGGGACGCCGGGAACGGGCAGCGCCTCAGTGGGGGAGTCGGCGGTGGTCTCCTGGGACGACGGCTCGCCGGCGTCGTCCAGGAGATCGTGCTTCCGGCTGTCCGGTTCTGGTGGGTGCTCCACGCCTCATCCCGTTCCGTCGCTTCGGAGCCCTATTCTTCTCCGCTTCCGCCCCGCTTTAACGTCTCACACCCGATGACCGGCAACGACCGCGTGGGGGGACGATCAGGCGGTGCCCGGCGTGCCCGTCCACTTAGTGCGGGTTGGTGGCGAGCAGCTCGGCGAGCAGATCGTCGAGGGTCACGATGCCCGCCAGCGCGCCCTGGGCGTCGTTCACCACGGCGAGCTGCGCGCGGTCGCGCCGGAGCCCGGCGACCGCGTCGAGGACGGTGGTCCCCTCGGTGAGGACGGGCGCCGGGTGGGCGAGCTCGGCCGCGCGCCGTTCCCCGTCGGGTTCGGTGACGGCCGCGCGAACGTGCACGATCCCCGCGACGCCGCCGCCGGAGTCGCGGACCACGATCCGGCTGTGACCGCTCTCGGTGGCGATCCGCCGCACCTCGGCCGCGGTCGCGTCGGCGCCGATCGTGGTCACCGCGGTCACCGGGACGACCAGGTGGCCGACCGTCGCCTCCCGGGCGGCGATGGTGCGCCGCAGCAGCTCGTGGTCGTGCCGGCCGATCAGGCCGAGCCTGCGGGACTCGCCGAGCAGGTGGCGCAGCCGCTGCGGGTCGGTGTGGTCGTCCAGCTCGTCCTTGGGCGTGATCCGGATGAGCCGCAGCAGCCCGTTGGTGATGCCGTTGAGCGCGGCGAGCACCGGGCGCGACACCTTGGCGAACGCCCGGAACGGCAGGGCGAGGATCAGCGCGGACCGCTCCGGGTAGGCGATCGCCCACGACTTGGGCGCCATCTCCCCGATGACCATGTGCAGGAAGGTCACCACGGCGAGCGCGACGCCCAGCGCGACGGCCTTGGAGCCGGCCTCGGGCACGCCGAGCGCGTGCAGCGGCGGTTCCAGGACGTGCTCGAACGCGGGCTCGGTGACGATGGCCAGGCCCAGCGAGCACATGGTGATGCCGAACTGCGCCCCGGCGAGCATCAGCGACAGCTCGCGGGTGCCCGCCAGCGCCGCCGCGGCGGGACGGCTGCCCCGGGCCGCCGCGCGTTCGAGCTGCGGGCGGTTGGCGCCGACCAGCGCGAACTCGGCGGCCACGAAGAAGCCGTTGCCGATCAGCAGCAGCACCGTGACCAGCAGCGTGGTGATCAGGCGGGCTCACCTCCCGCGGCGGGGACGAGGTCGACCGTGCGCAGCCGCACCTCGTCGGGGACGCGGCGGCGCACGGTGACGACCTCCAGCACGACGCCCGTGCCGTCGTCCAGGCCGATCGAGAGCCGGTCGCCGGGTGAGGGCAGCCGCCGCAGCCGGGCCATGACCAGGCCGCCGAGGGTGTCGTAGGCGTCGCCCTCGGGCAGGTCCAGGCCGGTCAGCCGGCCCACCTCGTCGATGCGCATGCCGGCGTCCACGACCCAGGAGCCGTCGGCGGCGGCGGTCGGGGCCGCCTCGGCGGCGTCGGTCTCGTCGGTGATCTCGCCGACCAGCTCCTCGGCGATGTCCTCGAAGGTGAGGATGCCGGCGAGGCCGCCGTACTCGTCGACGACGCAGGCGAACTCCTCGCCGGTCTCGCGCATCTGCTCGATCACCCCGTACAGGGGCTGGCTGCCCGCCACCAGCAGGGGCTTGCGCGCGATGCGGCGGATCTGGGTACGCGAGGACAGCGTGTCGTCGGCCACCTCGCGGGCGCCCGCGACGCCGACGACGTCGTCCACGTCCTGCCCGTACACCGGGTAGCTGGTGTGGCCGGTCTCGGCGATCAGCTCGACCAGCTCGGCGACGGTGGCGTCGCCCGGCAGCGCGCGGACCTCGGGACGCGGCACCATCACCTCGTCCGCGGTCCGGTCGCCGAACGACAGGGCGCGCTCCAGCACGCCCGACAGGTCGGCGGGCAGCAGCCCGGCGCTGTAGGAGCGGCCGATGATCTCGCCCAGCTCCTCCAGGGTGGCGCCGCTGTGCGTGGTCTCCACCGGTTCGACGCCGACGGCGCGCAGCAGCCGTTCGGCGGCCCGGTCGAACAGCCGGATGATCGGGCCGAACACCGCCAGGTACACCAGCGTGGACGCGGACAGCGCGCGGGCGATCGACTCGGCGCGGGCCAGCGCCAGGTTCTTGGGGAACAGCTCGCCCAGCAGCATCTGGATCAGCGTGGCGAGCGCGAACCCGGTGCCCAGCGCGATCGCGCCGGTGGCGCCGGGCGGCGCGCCCGCGGCCCGCAGCAGCGGCTCGATCAGCTCGGCGAGCGCGGGTTTGGCGATGAAGCCGACCACCAGGGTGGTCATGGTGATGCCGAGCTGGGCGCCCGACAGCATGAACGAGAGCCGGCCGACGACCTTCAGGGCCCGCCGCGCGGCGGCGTCCCCCTGCTCGGCCCGCTGGGTGAGGCGCGCCCTGTCGGCGGCCACGAACGCGAATTCCTGGGCCACGAAGTAGCCGGTCGCCGCGGTCAGCACGATCACGGCGAGGATCCCGAGGACGGCGGTCAGCACGACCCACCGCCGGGTCTATGACTGGGGTCCGACACCGCGGACTCTCAACTCCTCTCACCTCGACAGTAGGAGCAACGTCACCTCATACCAGGTGGTTCCCGGTTGACAACCCGTCGCGGGGTGATGATCGCCTCATCCCGCGCCGGCGGCGGCCGGAACCGGTCTCGCGATCACCGGTACCCCGGTTCCGGGTGATCATGGGACCGCCGGTCACGCGGCCCGTCTCGGGCGGTTGTGCCGGATAGTGTCACCGATCACACTGAAGAGGGAGTGCGCGCCGGAAGCTGGGGTCGCGGGGCGCCGATGGAGGCGGGCCCCGGACCGGCGGGCCCGGCGTCGGGGATCGCAGTGAACGAGAGCGGGGCCGTCCGCGGAGCGGGCGGCGGACCGGCGGGATGGACGTGAGCGAGAGCGGGGCGGGCGCGACCGCGCCGATGAGCCGTGAGGGGATCGACCACGCGCTGCGCGCCCTGCGCGAGGAGAAGGAACGGATCTCCTCGGCGCTGCTGGACCTGGAGGACCACGAGGGCACCCGGCTGCTGAAGGGCGCCCGGCTGGCGGGCGAGACCTGGCGCAGGTGGGAGGACGCCAAGACGGAGATCGCCTACGTCTGGCGGCTGTACGACGCCTACCAGCGGACGCTGGGCGCGGCGGCGGAGCTGCGCGAACGGCATCCCAGGCCCGGCTCGGCGGTGCTGGTGGAGCTGACCGGGCTGCTGGCGGGCGCGTCGGTCGAGGTGCCGGACGGTGAGATCCCGCTCGCGCGCAGGACGCTGCTGGGCGAGACCCGGGAGCGGATCACGCTGGACGAGGCCGTGTCCCGGATGTCGGATGGGTACGCGCGCGCGGCCGAGGTGATCGGGGCCGCGGACGCGGCGTGGACGGCGCTGCTGGTCCCGCTGGAGGACATCGAGGGGACCTGGCGCGACACGGCGCGGCTGGCGCAGGGGCTGGACGGTTCGCGCCATCCCGAGCTGGACCGGCTCGGCCGCGAGCTGAGCGCGCTGGGGATCGTGGCCCGCACCGACCCGCTGTCGCTGGTGGGCGGCGACGGCCGTCCCGACACCTCCCGCCTCGACCGGATACGGGACTCGCTGGAGGCGTTGCGCGCGTCGCTGGCCGAGGCGGCGCGGCTGCGGGACGGGTACGAGCAGCGGCTGGCGGCCGTCCAGGCGTCCATCGACGACGTGGAGGCGGCGGAGCGGCGTGCCCGGGAGGCGCGCACCACGGCGGAGCTGAAGATCGTGTCGGCGGGGCTGCCGGAGCCGCCGTCGCAGGGCGGCGGGCTGCGGCACCGGCTGGCGGGCCTGGAGGAGCTGCGCCGCGGCGGGCGCTGGGCCGAGCTGGCGGCACGGGTGGCCGAGCTCGACCGCGCGACCGGCGCGGCGCTGGCACAGGCCGAGGACAACCTGAGGCTCAGCACCGGACTGCTGGACCGGCGCGGGGAGCTGCGCGGCCGTCTGGAGGCGTACAAGGCCAAGGCGGCGCGCCTGGGCCTCGCCGAGGACGAACGGCTCACCGAGCTGTACCAGCAGGCGCGCGACCTGCTGTGGACCGCTCCCTGCGACCTGCGCCGCGCCACGGCCGCCGTGGCCGCGTACCAGCGTGCCATCAGGGACCGCCGGGACGAGCCCCGCTCCGGCGGCTCCGGCGGGGAACGGGACGAGAGCGAGACGGGGGCGGGCCGGTGAGCGCGGCGGCGATGGTGGAGCCGTGCGGCCAGCCCGGCTGCTCGGGGAACGTTCAGGCGGACGGCTTCTGTGACGTGTGCGGCATGGCCCCGCCCGCCGCCGCTGCCGCCGCCCCTCCGGCCTCCGCCCCTCCGGCGGGTGGACCGGATCAGCCGCGGTTGCCCGGGTCGGCGCCGCCCGAGGCGGGGTCGGTGTCGCCGACGACCCCGTCCTCGATCCCGCCGTCCCCCGGGTCGGCGGGCTTTGGGTCGGCGGGCTCTGGGTCGCGCAGCTCGTCCGGGCGTACGGCCACGCGCGGGACGATGGGCGGCGGCACCGGGTCGAGCGCGTCGGCGCGGCGCGGCATGCTCGGCGCCGGCTGGGTCGAGGTGCCGCCCGTCCCGTACCGCGACCCCGCTTCGGCGATCATGGAGAAGCCGGAGGTGCCGGAGAAGCGGCGGTTCTGCAGCCGCTGCGGCGAACCCGTCGGGCGGTCGCGGGACGGGCGTCCCGGCCGGACCGAGGGCTTCTGCCGCGCCTGCGGCCACCCGTTCTCGTTCACCCCCAAGCTGCGGCCCGGCGAGCTGATCGGCGGCCAGTACGAGGTGCTGGGCTGCCTGGCGCACGGCGGCCTGGGCTGGATCTACCTGGCCCGCGACCACAACGTGAGCGGCCGCTGGGTGGTGCTCAAGGGGCTGCTGGACACCGGCGACGCCGACTCGCTGGCCGCCGCGACCGCCGAGCGCGCGTTCCTGGCCGAGGTCGAGCACCCCAACATCGTCAAGATCTACAACTTCGTCCGGCACGGCGACTCCGGCTACATCGTCATGGAGTACGTCGGCGGCCGGTCGCTCAAGGACATCCTGCTGGCCCGCCGCCGCGAGCTGGGCGAGCACGCCTCGCTGCCGCTCGGCCAGGTGATCGCCTACGGTCTTGAGGTGCTGCGCGCCCTCGGCTACCTGCACGGCGTGGGGCTGCTGTACTGCGACTTCAAGCCCGACAACGCGATCCAGTCGGAGGAGCAGCTCAAGCTGATCGACCTGGGCGGGGTACGGCGCGCGTTCGACGTCAACAGCCCGATCTTCGGGACGCCCGGCTACCAGGCGCCGGAGATCGCCGACGCCGGTCCCTCGGTGTCCTCCGACCTGTACACGGTGGGCCGGGCGCTGGCCGTGCTGAGCTTCCCGTTCCGCGGGTACACCGGCCGCCACCTGCGTAGCCTGCCGCCCCGGGACGAGGTGCCGCTGCTGGTGCGGCACGAGTCGTACTACCGGCTGCTGCGCCGCGCCACGCACATGGACCCGGCCCGCAGGTTCCAGAGCGCGGCGGAGATGGCCGAGCAGCTCACCGGCGTGCTGCGCGAGGTGCTGTCGGCCGACGACGGGCTGCCGAGGTCCGCGCCGTCCACGCTGTTCGGGCCGGAGCAGCACACCGCGGGCACGGAGATCACCAGCCTGCCGCAGATGCGGGGCACCCGTGGCGCCGGGGGCTCGCCGAACGGGGCGCAGGCCCCCGTGCTGGCGCCGCTCGCGCCCGTCGCCGCCGCGGCGGCGCTGCCCACCCCGCTGGTGGAGAGCGGTGATCCGGCGGCGGGCTTCCTCGCCGGGCTCACCGGCCGCGATCCGCACGAGCTGGCCGCCGCGCTCGCCGCCGCCCCCATGCCGTCCCTGGAGGTGTCCCTGGCGCTGGCCCGCGTGCGGATCGAGCTGGGCGCGCTGGACGAGGCGGGCCGTCTTCTGGACGACATCGCGGCGCGGCACCCCGACGACTGGCGCGCCGACTGGTACCGGGGCGCCGCCGCGCTGGCCGGGCGCCGCTTCGCCGACGCCATCGCGATCTTCGACGATCTGTACGATCTGATGCCGGGGGAGACGGCGCCGAAGCTGGCCCTGGCGTTCTGCCACGAGTGCGCGGGCGACACCGTGCAGGCCGCCCGCTACTACGAGACCGTCTGGCGGACCGATCCCACGTACGTGAGCGCCGCGTTCGGCTTGGCCCGGGTACGGCTGGCCGTGCGCGACCGCAAGGGCGCTCTGGAGGCGCTCGACTCCGTTCCCCGTATCTCAAGCAACTACATCAACGCGCAGCTCGCCTGCGTGGTCGCGACCGTGCGGGGACGCAGCCCCGGGGAGCTGACCGCCGCCGCCTTGACCGAGGCGGGCCGCCGCCTGGAGAACCTGCGCCTCGACACCGAGCGCTACAACTCCTTCGCCGCCGAAGTGCTGGAGGCGGGTCTGGCCTGGATCCGCGCGTCCAGCCGTCCGCTGGTGCCCGGCCCGCGGCACCCGGGGGAGGAGCTGCTGGGCACGCCCCTCACCGAACCGGCGCTGCGGCGCAGGCTGGAGGAGATCTACCGGCTGCTGGCCAAGCTCGCCGACGGCTACGACGCCCGCCACGACCTGGTGCGGCGGGCCAACGCGGTCCGGCCGAGGACGCTGTTCTGAGGATGGACGGGTGCTGACGATGGGCGGGTGCTGACGATGGACCGCGCGGGCACCGGTCCCGGCGGTGACGCCGAACCCGCCGGCGAGGGGATCGCCACGTCCTGCCCCGCCTGCGGCGAGCCCCTCGACCCGTCCGACCGGTTCTGCGAGGCGTGCGGGAGGTCGCGGGCGGGGCCGCGCGCCGTCATCGAGATCCCCGAGATCCGTCCCGAGGCGGTTCTGGAGACCTCGTCCCGCCGGGTGCGCCCCGCGCCGCCCGCCGAGTGCGCGGACTGCGGCGCCACCGGCATCGACCGGGACGGCTACTGCGAGCAATGCGGGCTGCGCCAGCCCACCGGCAACGAGCACGTCGAGATCGAGCTGGCGGGGCCCGCGCGGGACGGCCCGGTCCGCGCCGCCGGGGTGAGCGACCTGGGCCGTCGCCGCAGCCGCAACGAGGACGCCCTGGCCATGGCGGCGCTTCCCCGTACCGTGTGCGCGGTGGTGTGCGACGGCGTCGCGTCCGCCCCCGGATCGGACCAGGCCGCGCAGGTCGCCGCCGACACCGGCACGGTCGGGCTCGCCGACCTGCTGGTCGCCGGGTACGACGCCGTGGCGGCCACGCGCGGGGCGATCCAGCGCGCGGGCGGTGCCGTCGCCGAACTCTCCGACACCCGCCACAACCCGCCCGCCTGCACCTACGTGTCGGCCGTCGTGTCCCAGGAGTCCGTCACGGTCGGCTGGGTGGGCGACAGCCGCGCCTACTGGATCGGCGCGCCCGCCGGGAACAACGGGCACGGCGGGTCGGCGCTGCTGACCCGGGACGACTCGTGGGCCGACCTGATGATCGCGCGGCGGGCGATGTCCGAGGAGGCGGCGCGCTCCGATCCCCGGGCGCACCTGCTGACCGGCTGGCTGGGAGCGGACGCCGAGACGTCCGCCCCCCACACCGTGACGTTCCGTCCGCGCGGCCCCGGCATGGTGGTCATCTGCAGCGACGGGCTCTGGAACCACCTGCCCGAGCCGTCCGAGCTCGAATCCGCGCTGCGCGAGACGTGCCTCGCGGAGAACGGGCTGCTCGCCGCGGCGCGCGGGCTCGTCCAGGCGGCCCTGGACGCCGGCGGGCACGACAACGTGACGGTCGTGCTGATCCCGTTCCCGCCCCTCTCCCCCACGTCCGGCCCGGCCTCCGCTCTTCCCTCCGAACGGGCGTCACCCGCTCCCGCTCCCACCCCTGTCCCGTGTCCCCCATCTCCGGACCCGCCGTTCCCGCCCCCGCCGGGTCCGGACGGAGCCTCCAGGGAGCCCTCTCATGAGTAGCGACCTTCCTGAGTTCAGCATCCGTGTCGACCAGAACCCCTACCTCCCGGCGGGCGGCCGGGAGATGCACGCCATCATCGGCATCGAGGCCAGGGGCGCGCCGGGCCGCACGGCCGGGGAAGGGGCCGCCGCGCCCGAGGCGTCCACCGCCGAGGCCGCGGAGATCATCATCATCGACTCCTCCGGGTCGATGTCGTACTCGGGGAAGATGGCGGCGGCCAAGCGGGCCGCCAAGGCGGCGGTGAACGTGCTGCGGGACGGCGTCCACTTCGCGGTGGTCGCCGGCGCCAACCAGCCGCGCATGATCTACCCGCAGGGGCAGCGGCTGGTCCGGGTGGACGCCAGGACGCGGCGGGCGGCGCTGAGCGCGCTGTCCACGCTGGACGCGGCGGGCGGCACCGCCATCGGGTCGTGGCTGCGGCTCGCCGGGCGGCTGTTCGCCGACCACAGCGGCGCCGTGCGGCACGCGATCCTGCTCACCGACGGCAAGAACCAGCACGAGAGCGACGCCGAGCTGGACGCGGCGCTGGCGGCCTGCTCGGGGGTGTTCGTCTGCGACGCGCGGGGCGTCGGCACCGACTGGAACGTGGCCGAGCTGCGCAAGATCTCCTCGGCGCTGCTCGGCTCGTTCCTGGACGTCCCCGACCCGGCGGACCTGGAGGCCGACTTCCGGGAGATGACCGCGGCGGCGATGGGCAAGCGGGTGGCGGACGTCGTGCTGCGCGTGTGGACGCCGCGGGACGCGAAGCTGAGGTTCCTCAAGCAGATGGTGCCGACCGTCGAGGACCTGACCGGGAGGCGCTCCGGCACCGGCCAGATCGGGGACTACCCCGTCGGGGCCTGGGGCGACGAGGAGCGCGAGTACCACCTGTGCGTCGAGGTGCCCGCCGGGGACATCGGGCGGCAGATGCGGGCCGCCTGGGTCAAGGTGATCGCGCCCGGCTCCGCCGACACGGCGGAGCGGGAGCTGGCCATGGGCAACGTCCTGGCCGAATGGACCGACGACGAGGCCAAGTCCACCCGGATCAACACCAGGGTGGCGCACCACACGGGCCAGTCGGAGCTGGCCGAGGCGATCCAGGAGGGCCTGGAGGCGCGCCGCTCGGGCGACGAGGAACGGGCCACCGCCCGGCTCGGCCGCGCCGTCGCGCTGGCGGGGCAGGTCGGCAACGCGCAGATCGCCGAGCTGCTGGACCGGGTCGTGGAGTACGACCACGAGACCGGGACGCACCGGCTGAGGAAGGACGTGTCGAAGGCCGACGAGATGTCGCTGGACACGCGGTCCGTCCGTACCGTGCGGACGGCCCAGCGCGCCGGCACGGCGGCGGGCACGGGCGGCGCCACGGCGGACGAAGGGCATCCGGGGACCCGCGCCACGCGTCCCACCCAGCAACGGGAACCACGGGACCAGCAGGGTGAGGGGTGAGGGCATGCCGATCTGTCCGAGCGGGCATACGTCCTCGTCCGCGGACTTCTGCGACGTCTGCGGCGACCTGATCCCCGGTGCGCCCCGCCACACCTTCGAGGAGGAGCCCTCGGGCGGGCGTGCCGCGCAGGAGGAGACCTGCCCGCTGTGCGGGACACCGCGCTCCGGGCGGTTCTGCGAGGTGGACGCCTACGACTTCGAGACCCGCGCGGTCCGTAACGTCGCGATCTCCCAGATGACCGCCGAGATGTACCCGGAGCCGCCGTCCGTCCTGCCCGAGGAGCGGTCGGTGCCCGTTCCGCCGGAACGCGGGGACGTGAGCTGGTCGGTGGCGATCAACGCCGACCGCGCCTACTACGACTCGGTGATCGCGCTGGGCGGCCCGGACGCGGCGTCGATCGCGTTCCCCCCGTACTGCCCGGAACGGTGGATCGCGCTGGCGGGAGAGCAGGTCAGGATCGGGCGCCGGAGCAGGTCACGTGGCATCGACCCCGAGATCGACCTGAGCGAGCCGCCGGAGGACCCGGGCGTCTCGCACCTGCACGCCGTCCTCCTCGCCCAGCCGGACGGGACGTGGGCGCTGGTGGACCCCGGCTCCATGAACGGCACCACGCTGAACGGCGGCACCAAGCCGCTGGACGTCAACGTGCCCGTGCCGGTCGGCGACGGCGACCGCATCCACGTGGGCGCCTGGACGACCATCACGCTCCGCCTCCACCAGGGCGTACCGGAGGGTCGGCCGGGAGGTGCGGAATCATGAGCGGACCGCGGACCACGGTGACCCCTTCGCCGCCCGCCCCGGCTCCCGCGCCCGAGCCCGCGCCGCCGTCCCCGCCCGCGCCGGTGCCGGTTGGGGGCGCGCCCGCCCGGTCCGGTGGCCGCCTGGCGACGTTCGTCCGGGGCCGCTGGCTGAAGACCGTTCCGGGACGGATCAGGCTGTACGCGGCGGCGGCCCTCGCCGCGACGGCGCTGCTGCTGCTCGCCCTCACCATGACCATCGGGATGGCGCGCGACGGCGTGCAGACCATCGGGCACGACGCCGGTCCGCAGGTCGTGGCCACCGGCGAGCTGTTCTTCGCGCTCAGCGACATGGACGCGCAGGTCGCCGACGTGCTGCTGATCGGCCGCGAGAGCGACCTGGGCATCGGCAAGGACGAGTCGCTGCGGCTCTACGACCAGCGCCGCAGGGAGGCGGGCCAGGCGCTGGTGGACGCGTCCCAGCTCGCCGGCCAGGACGCCGACCGGCAGCGGACGGTGCGCGAGACCATGGAGGCGCTGGGCCGGTACGAGCGGATGGTGGGCCGCGCCCTGGTGCTGAGCGAGCAGGCCGCGTACGCCCCGGGCGAGCCGCCGTCCGGAGTCGTCGCCGCCTACCGGCAGGCCACCGACCTGATGCGGATGGAACTGCTGCCCAGGGCCTACAACCTGACCCTCGACAGCGGCGCCACCGTCCGGCAGGGGTACGAGGACCGGCGGCAGGCGGTCCTGTCGGGGCGCGTCTGGGTGCTGCTGGCCGGCGCGCTGCTGGCCGGCGTGCTGCTGGCCGCGCAGATCTCCCTGGCCCGCGGCTTCCGCCGTACCGTCAACCCGGCGCTGGCGCTGGCGACGCTGGTCACGCTGCTGCTGGCGGGGGCGGGCGTCGCGGTGCTGACGGCGCAGGCGGGCCATATCCGCACGGCCAAGGAGGACGGCTTCGACTCGATGCTGACCCTGTCCCGGGCCCGCGCGATCAGCCACAGCGCGTTCGCGGACGAGAGCCGCTACCTGCTCGACCCGCAGCGCGCCGACACCTACGAGCAGACCTACCTCGACAAGGCGCTCTCCGTCCTCTACATCGACCCCGGCGACCGCCCGCTCAACCTGGAGACCTACTACCGGCTGGTCGGCCAGAAGCTGGCGTCCTATGAGCCGGGCGGCGACAGGGTGGACTTCCTGGGGTTCTTCGGGGACGAGGCGAGGAAGGCCGGCACGCCGCAGGAAGGCCGCCCGCTCGGCCGCACGCTGCGCGCCTACGGGCAGGTGCTCAACAACGACCGGCTGATGCGGGAGCGGGCCGGGCGCGGCGACCGCGCGGGCGCGATCCGCCTGCGGATGGGACGTGGCCCCGACGGCTCGATCAACCTGTTCGAGGAGTACGACCGGGCGCTGGTGGCGCAGACCGGGGCGCACCGCGCCGAGTTCGACCGGTCCATCGCGTCCGCGGACGACGGGCTGCGCGGCTGGACGGCGCTGCCCCCGGCCGCGGCGCTGGTCATCGCCGTGCTGGTGCTGGCGGGGGTGCGGCCCCGGCTGGCGGAGTTCCGCTGACGGAGGAGGACGGAGGAGCACACGATGCGCATCCCCAGAGGACGCGTTCGCGCGGGCGCCGCCGTGTTCACCGCGGTGGCCGCCGTCGCCGCGGCGGCGGGTTGCGGGATCGGCGGAGGCGAGGCCGGGTCGGTCGCCGCCAAGCGGTCCCTGGTGATCGGGGTCAAGGCCGACCAGCCCGGTCTCGGGCTGCGCTCGGGCGGCACCTACACGGGGTTCGACGTGGACGTCGCGGTCTACATCGCCGGGCGGCTCGGCGTCCCCAGGAGCCGGATCACCTTCCGCGCCACGCCGTCGTCCATCCGCGAGAAGTCGCTGCGGGACGGCGATGTCGACATGATCGTCGCCACCTACTCCATCACCGCCAAGCGCAAGACGCAGGTGACCTTCGCCGGGCCGTACTACGTCCCGCACCAGGACACGCTGGTCCGGGCGGACGACACCACCATCCGCAACGTGCGCGACCTGGCGGGCAAGCGGCTGTGCGAGGTCACCGGGTCCAACTCCTGGCGCCGGGTGATCGAGGAACGGAAGATCGCGGCGACCCCGGTGCGGTCGCCCACCTACAGCCGGTGCATGGACATGCTGGCGGCCGGGCGGATCGACGCGGTGTCCACCGACGACCTGATCCTCGCCGGGTTCGCCGCCGACCGCCCCGTGAAGATCATCAACGCCCCGTTCACCGACGAGAAGTACGGGGTGGGCCTGCGCAAGGGCGACCTGGACGGCTGCGAGGCGGTCAACCGCGCCATCACGCAGATGTACCAGTCCGGCCATGCCGCCACGTTGCTGAACAAGTGGTTCCGGCGGTCCGGGCTCAAGCTGGCCACCAGCGTCCCCCAGTTCGAGGGCTGCTCCTGAGCCGCCTTCCGGCCGGGTGCGGGCCTCCCGATAGGGTGCGGGCTCGGGAGGGCCTTCTCAGGTGCGGTCCTCTCAGGGGGCGGTCTTGGAGGGGAGCGCGTTGATGGCCTCGCGCAGCGTGTCGTAGATGGGGATGAACTCGTCGACCGCGGTGATCCGGAAGACCCGGCGCACCCGGGGCGGGACCGCGACCAGCGCGATGGCGGTGCCCTGCTCGATCGCCCGCTTGTTGGCGTTCACCAGCGCGTTCAGCCCGGTGGAGTCGCAGAAGGATACCTCCCGCATGTCGATGACCACGGGACCGCCCGACTCCAGCGCCTCGTTCAGGGCCGCCTCGAAGCGCTCGCGGGACACCACGTCGATCTCGCCGCGCGCCCGGACCACCGCGCACCGGTCCTGGCGCAGCAGCGATGCGTCGAAGTCCATGGGCAACCTCCCGTCCCGAGCATGAGCACCCGCGACCCCGGCCCTGTGCCGCCCCAGGATCGCGCACTCCTGCCCGCAATCCAAGTCCGCGGGCGAAGGCGCGTGGCCGCCCTCCACCTCTCCGACGTTAACCGATCTTCGTGGCGGCGCGCGCACAGGACCCCCGGAATCCGGCCCGCAATGCTACCGACGGGAAACCTACTTTTGGGTAAGAAATGGCGTCCGATTGGATCGATGGTCCAATGTCGGTGTGTTGCGACCGGAGTGTTCCGATGCGGGTAGATCCCTCTGGATGGCCGTGCTGACCTGCGGAAACGCCATTCCGTTCGGGGGTTGCGCCGGGAAAGTGCGATGGTGGCGGCGTTGCGGTGGGACGCAAGGGTTACAGTGGCGTTGGCAAATTCTGGAGGCCGGGTGTTCTACACATTCATGCTACGGGTCGTCGCCCCGATCCTGCGGGCGCTATTCCGGCCGAGGGTCGAGGGCCTGGAGAACGTTCCCCGCTACGGGCCCCTGATCGTGGCCAGCAACCACCTGTCGTTCATCGACAGCTTCATCATCCCCCTGTCCCTCCCGCGCCCCGTCACCTACATCGCCAAGGCCGACTACTTCGAGGGCAAGGGCCTCAAGGGGTGGTTCGTCCGCTGGTTCCTCACCACCCTCGGCCACGTCCCCATCAAGCGCGGCGCGCAGCGGGCCGCGATGGGCGCGTTGCAGCAGGGCTTGGAGATCCTCGACAACAGCGGCGCCTTCGCCATCTACCCCGAGGGGACCCGGTCCCCCGACGGCCGCCTCTACCGGGGACGCACCGGCGTGGGCTGGCTGGTGCTGGCGTCCGGCGCCCGCGTGCTGCCGGTCGCCGTGGAGGGCACGGACAAGATCCAGCCGCTCGGCGCGTCCGTGCCGCGCGTGCTCGGCCCCCGTCCCACCGTGCGGATCGCCCCGCCGATGGACTTCGGCCACTACCGCGACCTGCCGCCCGCCAAGGCCCGCCGCGCCATCACCGACGAGATCATCGAGACGATCCAGAAGCTGTCCGGCCAGGAGTACGCGGGCACCTACAACGAGCGCGCCGACGCCGACACCCGCTCCGACGGGTGATCGGGGCGCGCGGCGTCCTGACCGCGCAGGTCAAAAGGTGTGTGAAAGTGTGTCGTCCGGCGTGTCGCCGAGGCCGCCCGCCGTAGGGTCACCTGCCATGGCGCACAGGCTCACATCCCACAGGCTCCGTTCCTGGACGTCGCTGGCGCTGGCGGTGGTGGCGGCGACGTCCACGGCGGCGGCGTGCGGCGGCGGCGGTGGCGAGGACGAGGGCGATGGCGGCGGCGCCGGGCAGCCCAAACCCGCCGGACGTGCCGCGCTCGCCGGCACCGCCTACACCTCCGACCAGCTCGAACAGGCGCTGCTCACCGAGGCCCCCGGCTACCGGCGCAACGGCGAGCCCGACTCGGGCGAGTACGGGGCGCTCAAGGCCGTCCAGAACTTCAACCAGCTCCAGCGCCAGGTCACCATCGACAAGCCCGCGTGCGGCAACTACGGCTCGACCCGTCCCGGCGGGCCGCCGGTGGACAAGACGTCGCCCGCGGCGATCATCTCGTTCACCAAGGGGAACGGGCAGAGCGTCACCGAGACCCTGATGTCGATGTCCGACGACGCCGCCGGCAAGCACGTCAACTCCCGCGTCCCGGACGGCTGCGAGACGTTCCGGACCAAGGTCGGCGGCCAGTGGGCCGACCACCGGGTGGTGCAGCCGCCACCGGGCCGGATCGGCGAGGGCTCCCGTACGGTCGGCATCACCACCTCCAGTGGGGGCTCCACCTTGAAGTCCTGGTACGTGGTGCTGCGCGGGCGCCGCTACGTCGCCACGATCAGCCTGATCGGCCCCAGGGCCACCCGTGCCGAGGCCGAGCAACTGGCCCGGCAGGCCGACGCTCAGGCGCGCCGCATCCTGCCCTGAGCGATCACCACTCGCGGGCGGTCGGGTGGACCGAGTAACGTTCCCCTACCGAATGACCGACCGTGAGCGAGCGGGGGAACCCTTGATCGGCAAGGAGGGCCGGGTGACCGGCAAGATCGGCCCAGGGCTGGTCGGGGAGGTCATGATCCCTGTCCGCGGCGGTGTGGAGGCGTTCTACGCCCATCCGGTGAACCCGCGCGAGGAGTTCAGCCCCGGCACCATCGTGGTGGTGGTCGAGTACCACCCGCCCCGTACCGTCTACGTGGCCCAGGCGCTGGGCTGACTACGGGCATCGGCCGGAACCGGCCGATGCCCGTATCGTTTGCTTCTGAACCAAGCGACCGTTTCTCGCGTCTCAGAGAGACCGATTCCCGCTTTTGGACGTGAGGGAGGGCTGCATGCCCGTTGTCATGGTCGTGGTCGCCGCCGTAGTCGGCCTGGTGGTGCTGATCATTCTGTTCAAGATGGTGTGGCGGGTGGCCGAGCCCAACGAGGCCCTGATCATCTCCGGTCTCGGCGCACGCTCCAAGCCGATCGACGGGGTCGACAGCCTCGGCTTCAAGATCGTCACCGGTAAGGGCACGCTCGTGCTGCCGGGCTTCCAGACCGCCCGCCGGCTGCGGCTGGACAGCCGCGCCGCCAACCTCGAAGTCAACTGCGTCACCCAGCAGGGGATCCCCGTCCACGTCCGGGGCGTGGTGATCTACAAGGTGGGCGACGACTTCCGTTCCATCGCCAACGCCGCCCGCCGCTTCCTGGAGCAGCAGAAGTCCATGGACGGCGCCATCCACGAGCTGTTCACCGGCCACCTGCGCTCCATCATCGGCAACCTCACCGTCGAGGACCTGATCCTCAACCGGGAGCGGCTGACCAGCGAGACCCGTGGCTCGGCCGCCGACGAGATGAGCAAGCTGGGCCTGATCGTCGACTCGCTGCAGATCCAGGGCATCGAGGACGACACCGGCTACATCAACAACCTGGGCCGCCCGCACGCCGCCCGGGTCGCCGCCGCCGCCCGTATCGCCGAGGCGGAGCGCGACCAGGAGGCCACGCAGCGCGAGCAGGAGACCGAGCGCCAGAAGGCCGAGGTCGTCCGCGACACCGAGATCAAGAAGGCCGAGTACGCCGGTCAGGTCAAGCAGGCCGAGCAGCAGGCCCGCCAGGAGGTCATCCTGCGCGAGACCCGCAACGCCGAGCTGGAGGCCGAGCGCACCGAGAAGCAGCTGGAGAGCCAGGTCCGCAAGCCCGCCGACGCCAAGGCGTACGAGCAGATCAAGCTGGCCGAGGCCGAGCGTGAGGAGCGCATCGCCTACGCCCAGGCCGCGGCCACCGAGGTGCAGCTCAAGGCGCAGCGCGAGTCCGAGGCCATCCGGCTGATCGGTGAGGCCGAGGCCGAGGCCACCCGCCGCAAGGGCCTGGCCGAGGCCGAGGCGATCAAGGCCCGCGCCCAGGCGCTGGCCGAGAACCAGGAGGCCGTCATCGCCCAGCAGCTCGCCGAGAACTGGCCGCAGATCGTCGAGGCCGGCGCCGGTGTCTTCGGCAACGTCGACAACATGGTCGTCCTCAACGGCGCCCAGGGCATGGAGGAGATGCTCGCCAAGGCCCTCACCCTGGGCGGCACGGGCCTTGGGCTGGCCCGCACCCTCCTCAACAACCTGAACGGCACCCAGGCCCAGGCCACCAACGGCGCCGTCCCCGCGGTCCCCGCCGCGACCCCTACCGCCACCCCCGACAACGACTGACCCCAACACCCGGATGCCCCGGGCCTGGCGGAAGCCGGGCCCGGGGCATTGCGATCTACGCGCCTCGGCACATCCCCATCACCTCCGAGGTCGGCCCGAAGTGGACGGTGCTCCCAATAGTCTGGAGACATGTCCGTGCCACGGCTCGCCGTCACCGTTGATCTCGTCGTGCTCACGGTGCGGGAGCAGCGGTTGTGCGCGCTGATGTGGCGGCGGGACCGCGCTCCGTACGACGGGTGCTGGTCGTTGCCCGGCGGGTTCATCCAGCTCGACGAGGATCTGCCCGCCGCCGCGGCGAGGCTCATGGCGGAACGGGCGGGGCTGGCGGACGTCCGGATCCACCTGGAGCAGCTCGCCACGTACGGGTATCCCGACCGCGATCCGCGCCAGCGGGTGGTGAGCGTGGCCTACCTGGGGCTGGCGCCCGATCTGCCGGCGTCCAGCCGCGCGCAGGTGCTGTGGACGGCGGTGGACGATCTGAAGTGGCGGGACCGGGCCGCCTTCGATCACCGCCGGATCCTGTGCGACGGCGTGGAACGGGCCAGGGCCAAGCTGGAGTACACCTCGCTGGCCGCCGCGTTCTGCCCGCCCGAGTTCACGGTGGCGGAGCTGCGGCGGGTGTACGAGATCGTGTGGGGCACCGGGCTGGATCCGCGGAATTTCCATCGGAAGGTCACGGGAGCGGACCGGTTCCTGATTCCGACGGGACGGACCACGACCCGGGACGGCGGGCGGCCCGCGCAGCTGTACAGGCGTGGCGACGCCGAGCAATTGCGCCCGCCGATGCTGCGGCCGCGTCCCTGACCTGGTCAGGCCAGGTGACATGGCATCGCGCCGGGATTGCTAGCGTGGGGCCTATGGATGGTGATTTGTCGGAGGAACTCGGCTTTCTGGTCCGCGATATCGGAGATGCCGGAATCGCGGAAATGGCCGGTTCTCCGGCGCTGGCCGCGGCGGTCGACCAGCATGCGGCGGCGGTCCGCGATCTGCTCGTCGGCCCAGGCGGATCCCATCCGGGTCCGGACGCCCTCATGAAGTACCTGCACGACTTCGCCGAGGCCGCGTTCCGGCGGGGCTGGTGGCCCGGTGACGCGCGCGACTGGGAGTTCGTGCGCATCGTCACCGTGTGCTGGATGATGCGCCACGGCGCCGCGCCGCCGTCCCAGAACGGGTCGTAGGCTGGGCGGACGCGCTTCATGCCCTGTGCCTGTAAGACCGAGGAGGACAACGGTGTCCGAGGCACCCACCCCCCGCTTCCGCTCCGTGCTCGACCGGTTCCAGCCCTACCGTCCCGGTAAGGCCGTGGTGTCGCCTGAGGGCAAGTCGTTCAAACTGTCCTCGAACGAGTCCCCGCACGGCCCGCTTCCGTCCGTCCTGTCGACCATCGCGGACGCGGCGCTGCGGGTGAACCGCTACCCGGACAACGGCTGCGTGGCGCTGGTGGAGGCGATCGCGGACCACCACAAGGTGCCCGCCGACCACATCGTGGTGGGGTGCGGCTCCGTCGGCGTGACGCAGATGCTGCTGGAGGCCGTGGGCGAGCCCGGTGCCGAGGTGCTGTACGCGTGGCGGTCGTTCGAGGCGTACCCGCTGCTGGTGGCGCTGTCCGGCGCGACGCCCGTGCAGATCCCGCTGACCGGCGAGACGCATGACCTGGCCGCGATGGCCGAGGCCATCACCGACCGGACGCGGCTGATCTTCGTCTGCAACCCCAACAACCCGACCGGCACGGTGGTGCGGCGGGCCGAGCTGGAGGCGTTCCTGGACCGGGTCCCCGCCGACTGCCTGGTGGTGCTGGACGAGGCGTACCGCGAGTACATCCGCGACGCCGAGGTCCCGGACGGCCTGGACCTCTACCCGGACCGCCCCAACCTGGCGATCCTGCGCACGTTCTCCAAGGCGTACGGGCTGGCGGGGCTGCGCACCGGCTTCATGGTCGCCCACCCACGGGTCGCCGAGGCCGTCCGCAAGACCTACCTGCCGTTCACCGTGAACGCGATCGCGCAGGCCGCGGCGATCGCGTCCCTGGCGGCCACGGACGAGCTGCTGGAACGGGTGGAGGGCACGGTGAAGGAGCGCGAGCGGGTCCGCGACGCGCTGCTCTCGGACGGCTGGACGGTGCCGCCGTCCGAGGCCAACTTCGTCTGGCTGCGCCTGGGCGAGCGGACCATGGAGTTCTCCGCCGCCTGCGACGCCCAGGGCGTCAGCGTCCGGCCGTTCGCCGGGGAGGGCGTCCGCGTCTCCATCGGCGCGCCCGAGGAGAACGCGGCGTTCCTGGCCGTGGCCAGGTCCTTCCCGCACCGGAACGGGCCGGAATAGAGATCGCGGCGGGGACCGTCCAGGGCCACCAGGAGAGGGCGGCCCGGGCCCTTCCCGCCGAGCGCGTCGAGGAGATGGCGGTATGGTGGCTGCGCCATGCCTCCGGGCCCTCCCGGCGGGGTCAGGTGCCCGTCTTGGGGCCCAGCTTCTCCACGATCAGCCGGTAGAGCTGGCGCGGACGGCCCGGCTGCGGGGTGCGGTTCGGCGGCAGCGGCCAGGCCAGGCCCTCCTCCACCAGGGTGCGCAGCAGCCGGCGCGCCGTACGCGGGGTGACGCCGAGCATCTTGCCCGCGTTCTCCGCGTCCACGATCAGCGGCTGCTCCTGGTCGCCCAGCTTGTCGGCCAGCCGGGCGAGGATCTCCAGCCCCTTCGGCTTGGCCTGCGGCTGTGTGCGCGGCGGCGTGCGCGGCGCCGGTACGAGGGCGCGGCCGTCGCGGTCGAGCGCGAAGCCCTGGGCGCGCTGGGAGCTCTGCGAACGGGCCAGCGCCGCGCGGGCGTGGGTCTCCGCCTCGTGCGCGGTCCGTCCCATCCCGATGCCGACCTCGATCGCCAGGCCCAGCTCCTCGCGCACCCGTTCCACGAACGGCGGCGTGCGGAAGCCCTCGGTGCTGGCGGTGACCGAGCCTCGGGTGGCGATGACCAGGTAGCTGTGATCGTCCAGTGGCCACACCGAGGCGTTCATCCGGTGCGCCTCCTGGAGCAGCACCCGGTGCAGCGCCAGCTTCAGCTCGTCCCGCCAGTAGCGGGGGGTGACCCGGCGCGGGGTCTCGCGCAGCGTGGGCACGTCCACCAGGACGACCACCAGCTGCGACTCCTCCAGCCTGTGGTGCGCGCCGAGCAGCGCGGCGGTCTGCAGCGAGCTGCGGATGGCGGCTCCGGTGGGCCGCACCCTGATGGTCGGCACCCCGGCCATCTCCATCCGCTCCGCGGTGGCGTGGACGCAGGTCATCGCGACCGTGGTGGCGCCGCGCCGCCACAGCCGCTCGTGGAAGGCCGCCAGCGTGCCCGGACCGGCCGCCTCCTCGCGCAGGTGGACCTGCTCGGTGCCGAGGCTGATCTCGGCGTAGGCCTCCTCGACCTCGGCGCGGCCGAGCACGTCGATGCTCACCCTGCCCGGGTCGTACCGGTCGTCGAGGGACGCCCGCAGCAGCGCGCCCTGGAGGGCGGCGCCGTTCAGCGGGACGTAGGTGGCCGGCATGGTCAGCACCCCGGCCTTGCGGGCGAAGTCGTAGGGGACCGGGCTGGCGAACAGGCACACGTCCACCCCCGAGCCCAGCCGCACGACCTTGTCGGCCGCCTCCTGCTCGTCCCGGTACGCGGCCGCCACCAGCCGGCTCGGCACCGGTGTGGGGCCGTGTCCCATCAGCATGACCCGTTCGACGAGGTCATGCGGGCCCACGACGCCGATGGTGAGATCAGGGGTCACCGACCCCGTCCTCGTCGCGGTCATCGGGGTTCGCTCACTTCCCGGCCAGCCTCGTGCCGGCGTGCCGGCTCCGGCCATGCGTTCGCGCACGCTCCGCCCAAAGGTTGACTCATGGCTTCTCGCCCCTGCCTTCTGACCCTGCACCGCAATCCCGCGATTCGCTCCCTAGTGGGCAGATCGGTCAGGGCGATGATGTGTGACGCCCAGACGCGAAGTCGAATCAAGAGTGCGGCGAAAAAGTAACCTACGCGACCCCCTAGTCAGTAATTTGTCCCCAATCGGTCAGTCTTGATCCAGCATCTTCGGTCGTCCGAAGTACAAAAACAAGACCCGAAATCACCATGGGTCCGGCTGCGGGGCACCGATCGACGCCATGGCGGGCGGTTTGGCGTCCGTTTTGTTGGTTGATGGGGTGAAACGCGGACGCTCGGCGCCGTGACCCTCCGGAAACACAAGGGATCCGGCCGTTTTCGGTCACGGCCCGTCCGCGACGGCGGCTTGTCCGGCGTTTTAACAGGTCATGGGCATGATCATGGCCGATGGCCGCGACTCGCCGTCCGAATGGCGTCGGCGGCCTCCGGGATCCGGGCGTCCACCATCGGCCACCGAAAAGGCCGGTGTCCCGTCCCGAACGGACGCGCACACCGGCCAGGGAGTCAGAGTCAGGTCATGCGATCCTGTCAGGCCGCCTTGTCGGTGCCGTTCCGCGAGCCGCCGCGGCGCCCGTCACAGTTCCTCGCGGGTGATCTCCGCACCGAGCTGGGACAGGCGTTCCGCGACATGCGCGTGGCCGCGGTCGAGGTAGTAGGCGGAGGTGATGGTGGTCTCGCCCTCGGCGGCCAGCCCGGCGAGCACCAGCGCGCTGCCACAGCGCAGGTCGTGCGCCTCCACCTCGGCGCCGTGCAGGGCGCGCGGGCCGTCCACCTTGGCCCGGTTCCCGTTCACCTCGATGTTCGCGCCCATCTTGGTGAGCTCGTCGGCCAGCTTGAACCGGCCGTCGAAAATCCGCTCGTAGATGTAGGACGGGCCGTCCGCCAGGCAGGACAGCGCCATGATCGGGGACTGGAGGTCGGTGGCGAAGCCGGGGTACTCGTCGGTGATCACGTTGATCGGGCGCAGCGGCCGGTCGCGCCGCACCTGGAGGACCGCGCCCTGCTGGTGGAACTCCAGCCCCATCTGCTCCAGCTTGTCGCCGGCCACGCCCAGGTGCTCCAGGTTCGCGCCGACCAGGTTGAGCTCGCCGCCGGTGATGCCGGCCGCCATCACGAACACACCGGCGTCGATCCGGTCGGGCATCACGGTGTGCTCGACCGCCGACAGCTCGTCCACGCCCTCGACGGTGATGAAGCCGGTGCCCCCGCCGCTGATCCGGGCGCCGGCGGCCTGGAGGAACGCGATGTTGTCCAGCACCTCGGGCTCCAGCGCCGCGTTCTTGATCAGCGTGGTGCCGCGGGCCAGCGCCGCCGCCATGATCAGGTTCTCGGTGCCGGTGTGCGACGGCGTGTCGCAGTACAGCGTGCCGCCGCGCAGGTCGCCCGCCTTGATGTGGATCTGCCCGGCGCCGCCCGCCCCCATCTGCTCCGTCACCGTGGCGCCGAGCCGTTTGAAGCCGTTGTAGTGGAAGTCCAGGTTGCGGCTGCCCAGGTTGCAGCCGCCGACGCCCTCGATCACGGCCTCGCCGAGCCGGTGCAGCAGCGCGGGGACGAACAGGAACGATCCACGGAACCTGGAGGCGATCTCGGCGGGGAGCACCGGGCTGGTCAGCGAGCGGGCGTCGATCACCAGGGTGCGCTCGGGCTCGTGCAGCTCGGCCTTGGCGCCCACGGCGCGGGCGAGCTCCACCGCCCTCCGTACGTCCTCGATGATCGGTACGTTGCGCAGGACCGTGCGGCCCTTGGACGCCATCAGCGAGGCACCGATCATCGGGAGAACGGCGTTCTTCGCCCCCTGGATGAAGACGGTGCCGTGCAGTTTCCTGCCTCCACGCACGCGGTAGCGAACCTCGTGGCCCATGCTCATGCCGTGTGACTCCTTATAGCCGCGGATACGGTCCTGCAAGATCAATGGGCTGTCTTCCCTGCCGCCCGCTCCCGGATCGGCCGGGCACGAGGGTCGAGCGCTGTAGAACGGTTCCCCCCGCGTTGCCCAAGCGTCAGTGCGCAACGGGCCCCAAGTAAACCACCGGAAAGGCGGCGAGGAGTCCGTGCTCGTGCCGTTGTCGCCAGTCTGTCTGTATGACCGAGGAAGATGCCGGTAAGTTCGCCGATTCCTGGCAAGTCGTGCCTAGTCGCAGAGTGTCCGGCTGAGGTCTTCGGTTGCGGAGCGGAACGCGTCACCTCCCGGGCCGTACCCCTGAGGTCGGGTTTGTCACTCTTCGGAGTTATTTAGTTCGGCTGCGGGACCTCCCGCCTCGGTGCCCCGGTCCGGCTCCGCCGCCTCCAGGACCTCCACGGGATCGCCCACGGCCAGCGGTCCCGTGACGCGCGGCACGGCGTTGTGGCCGAACCGGACGGCCCCGTCGTACCTGCGGTAACCGGCCAGCGTCCGCAGCGGCTCCCGGCCGCGCGCCCCGCTGTCCTGGTCCGTGGTCGTGACCGCGCAACGACCGCACGGCTTGATCATCTCGATCACGGTGCCGCCGATACGCAGCACCCGGACCCGGTCCTCCCCGTACGCGCCCAGCCCCTCGACCACCAGGTTGGGGCGGAACCGGTTCATCGGCAGCGGCCCCTCGCCCCCGTTCGCGGCGATCCGCGCGTTCAGGTCGGCCAGGGACTCCGCCGAGATCACCAGCAGCGGGTAGGAGTCGGCGAACGCGACCACCCCGTCGCCGCGCGACGTCCGCCGCTCCCCCGTGAAGCGCACCAGCCGGCACTCGGTGGCGAGCAGCGCGGAGAACCAGTCCGCCGCCTCGTCTCCCTGATCGACGCCCTGGCAGTCCGACCGGTGCACCCGCACGTCCAAAACCCGCCCGTCCTCCACCGGCTTGTGGACGAGCGGCGCGAACGCCAACGCCGGGTCGGCCACGTCCACCGTGAGGACCTCGCCGTCGTACACCGGGCGCAGCACCGCCATCCGCGCCAGGTCGCGCTGGGACAGGAACCGGCCGTCCGGCCTGACGAGCATGAACTCCCTGTCGTACCGGAGCCCCGAGGGAAGCAGGTCGGCCGCGCGCAGCGCCGTCCCCCCGCCGCTCTTGAGGGGGTAGACGTTCAGCCCGGTGAGCCTGGCCTCCATGGCGTCACGTGAGCGCGGCCAGGCGCTCGAACACGGGGCTCAGGCGCTCCACGAACCGTTCGGGGCGGCACACCTCGTCCAGGCGCGCCTCGTCCAGGCTCAGGCCCGCCTCGGCCGCGTGCTTGCGGAGCGTGTCACGGAACGGCTCACCGGTCTCCCAGGTCTCCATGGCCGCCTTCTGGACGAGCGGGTACGCCTCGTCGTCCCGGGACATGCCCGCCTCGACCAGTTCGAGCAGCACCGTCGAGGTGTAGATCAGCCCGCCGGTGGACTCCAGGTTGGCCCGCATCCGGTCCACGTCCACCACCAGCCCGGACATCAGCCTGTCGGTGAGGCTGAGCATGTAGTCCAGCGCGATCGACGCGTCCGGCAGGGTGATCCGCTCGGTGGACGAGTGCGAGATGTCCCGCTCGTGCCACAGCGGAATCCCCTCCATCACCGGGACGACCTGCGCCCGCACCACCCGCGCCATCCCCGCGAGCCGCTCGGAGATGATCGGGTTCTTCTTGTGCGGCATGGCCGAGGACCCCTTCTGGCCCTTGCCGAACGGCTCCCACAGCTCCCTGACCTCGGTGCGCTGCCCGTGCCGCACCTCCAGCGCGATCGCCTCGCACACCGTCGCCATGATCGCCAGCGCGGAGACCCACTCGCTGATCCCGTCCCTGATCACCACCTGGGTGGAGACGTCCGCCGGCTTCAGCCCCAGCTTCGCGGCGACATGCCGTTCGACGGCCGGGTCGATGTTGGAGTACGTGCCGACCGCGCCCGAGATCGCCATCACGCCCACCGCCTCGCGGGCCCGGCGCAGCCGGTCGCGGGAACGGGCCATCGCGAACGCGAAGTCGGCGACCCGGTGCCCCCACACGTCGGGCTCGCCATGGATGCCGTGCGTACGGCCCACGCGAAGGGTGTCCCGGTGCTCCAAGGCGTGGTCGCGCAGCGTCGCCACCAGCGCGTCGGCCTTGGCCAGCAGGAGGTCGGTGGCCTCGGTCAGTTGCAGCGCCAGCGCCGTGTCGAGCAGGTCGGAGGACGTCATCCCGAAGTGGACGTACCGGGCGGCCTCGCGGGGCTCGGTGTTGTCCGCCCACGCCGACAGGAACGCGATCACGTCGTGCTGGGTGACCGCCTCGATCGCGTGCACCGCCTCCGGAGTGGGCGGCGGCGCCTTGCGGATCGGCTCCACGACCTCGGCCGGGATCGTCCCGGCCTCGGCGTGCGCCTCCACCACCAGGGTCTCCACCTGGCACCACAGCTCGTACTTGTGCGCGTCGCTCCAGACGCGGCCCATCTCCGGGAGGGTGTACCGCTCGATCACCCCAACATTCTTCCAGGTGACGCGGTGCGCCCCGCCCTTGGGGCGCGGCGGCGCGCGGGTCAGGCCGGTGCCGCCGCCTCCAAGGCGATGTCCGAGCGGTGGTGCGAGCCGCGCAGCTCGATCCTCCCGACGGCCTCGTACGCGGCGGCGCGGGCGGCGGCCACGTCCGGGCCCGACCCCACCACGTTCAGCACCCGGCCCCCGGCGGACACCAGCCGCCCCTCGTCGTCGATCTTGGTGCCCGCGTGCAGGACGTAGGCCCCCGGCACCCGCTCGGCCTCCTCCACGCCACCGATCACGTCCCCCTTGACCGGGGACGCGGGATAGCCCTCGGCCGCGACCACGACCGTCACGGCGGCGCCCTCATGCCAGGACGGGCGGAACGCCGGCTCCAGGCCGCCGATCGCGCACGCCTGGAGCAGCGGGCCCAGCGGGGACGCCAGCCGGTCCAGGACGACCTGGGTCTCCGGGTCACCGAACCGGGCGTTGAACTCCACCACCCGCACGCCCTTGGCCGTCAGCGCCAGACCCGCGTACAGCACGCCCACGTACGGCGTCTCGCGGCGCCTCAGCTCGTCCACCGCGGGCCGGACGACCGTGGACATGACCTCGTCCACCAGACCCGGCGCCGCCCACGGCAGCGGGGTGTACGCGCCCATGCCGCCGGTGTTGGGGCCCTCGCCGCCGTCGTAGGCGCGCTTGAAGTCCTGCGCGGGCAGCAGCGGCACGGCCGAGTTCCCGTCGCACAGCGCGAACAGCGACACCTCGGGGCCGTCCAGGTACTCCTCGATGACCACCCGTCCGCAGGCGGCGGCGTGCGCCACGGCCGCCGCGCGGTCCTCGGTCACCACCACGCCCTTGCCCGCGGCGAGACCGTCGTCCTTCACCACGTACGGCGGGCCGAATTCCTCCAGCGCGGCGTGCACCTCCGCCTCGGACTCGCACACCCGTGCCGTGGCCGTCGGGACGTTCGCCGCCGCCATGACGTCCTTGGCGAACGCCTTCGAGCCCTCGATCCGCGCCGCCTCCGCATCGGGGCCGAAGCACGGGATCCCGGCACGACGCACCGTGTCGGCGACCCCCTCCATCAACGGCGCCTCCGGGCCCACCACGACCAGTTCCGCCCGCAGCCGCCCCGCCAGCTCCGCCACCGCGGTGGGGTCCACAGGGTCGATTGCGTGGTTCTCCGCGATCGCGGCCGTACCCGGGTTACCGGGCGCGCAGTGCAGGGCCGTGACCGAAGGGTCTCGATGCAGGGCGCGGGCGAGCGCATGCTCGCGGCCGCCGGATCCAAGGACGAGTACTCGCACGCCCGGAGCCTATCCGCCGGTGACCGCGCGGCGGGCCACCCGGGGTGACGACCGACACATGCGCCTTGAGTGAACCCCCGGTGCGCTACGGGCGTCCCACTTCCGTGGCCCGCACGCCGGAACGGCGGGCTGGTAAGCTTCTTTCGGCTTATGGTCCTGTTGCCGAACCGTGAAGGGAGGTGGTCGGGATGAGTCCTGGTGATCCTTGCAGTACACCGGAGACCCCTCACAGTCCGGAATCGACCGTTCTGAACCTCGTCCAACCGTCCGCCTCCATCAGGCGTCCGGCCAGGGCCTTCGCGCGCTCCCCTCGTCCATAGCCGACAGCAGGGTCGAGCGCGCCGAGGCGCGTGTCACATGTGCCCCTTCTGAGCGCATGCCCCAGGCCGGCGGGTAAGGAGCACACCTCATGGCCATGACACGAGTCCGTCCAGGACGTGCTACAAGGTCCCTGTTCAAGCCGCGCAACCGCACCCACGCCATGCGTGAGGCCGCCCGTCCCCGCGACACGGCCGTCATCGACTGGGCCGCCTACATCGACGGGCACCGCGTCTGTACCGACACCGTCGCCGACGCCGTACGCCTCATCCGCGACGGCGGCCTCACCACCACCGACGACGGCAGCGCCGGATTCGTCTGGGTCGGCCTGCACGAGCCATCCGCCCTCGAACTGTCCGAACTCGCCGAGGTCTTCGGACTGCACCCGCTCGCCGTCGAGGACGCCATCCACGCCCACCAGCGGCCCAAGCTCGAACGGTACGACGACGTCAACTTCTTCGTCATGAAGACCGTCGGGTACGTGCGCAAGGAACCCGGCGCCCCCGAAGCCGTCGAGACCGGCGAAATCATGATCTTCTGTGGGCCGGACTTCGTGGTGACCGTCCGGCACGGCACCCACGGCGAGCTCGGCTCCGTCCGCGAACGCCTCGAAAAGGACCCGGCCCGCCTCGCCCTCGGCCCCGCCGCCGTCCTCCACGCCATCACCGACCGCGTCGTGGACGGCTACGTCGGCGTCGCCGACGCCGTCCAGGAGGACATCGACGAAGTCGAAGAGGCCGTCTTCTCCCCCGAGCGCACCGACGAATCCCGGCACATCTACCGGCTCAAGCGCGAGGTCATCCAGCTCAAGCGCGCCGTCGGCCCCCTCGCCGGCCCACTCCGCTCCCTCGGCGGCCGCCGCTTCGTCCCCGCCGAGATCAAGGAGTACCTGCGGGACGTCGAGGACCACCTCACCCGCGTCCGCGAACAGGTCGAATCCTGCGACGAACTGCTCAACCCCATCCTCCAGGCCCACATGACGCAGGTCACCGTCGCCGACAACAAGGACATGCGCAAGATCTCCGCCTGGGGCGCGATCTTCATGGTCCCGACCGCCATCGCCGGCATCTACGGCATGAACTTCGACTTCATGCCCGAAACCCAATGGCGCTTCGGCTACCCGATGGTCCTCGGCATGATCGGCCTGGCCTGCCTCTCCCTCTACAGAGGCTTCCGCCGCAACGGCTGGCTGTGACATATGTGGGGGGCGACCCCCCACACCCCCCGGTGCGGGGCCAGCGGTCCCCGCCGCTCGCCTGGCGGCTCGCGGCGGTGACCACTGACCCCCGGGTAGGGGCTCCGCCCCTACGACCCCGGCAGGGAGCTCCGCCCCCTGCACCCCCGTTCAGCGGCGCAGGTCGACGTTGGACCCCCTCAAGCCTCATCGCCGAGGACCGCGGTGTTCTGGCACGCGGTCAGCCGCCACCGACCATCCTCCTTCGACATGACGAACAGCGGCGTGCCGACCTCCTGCCCGTCCGCTGTCCGGTACACCTGAAGCACCTTGACGGCGGCTACGTCGGGACGGATGAACAGCACGTGTTCCACCTCGAAGGTGACCGTCGAGTCCCGCATGGCGCCGGGGAGCACTTGATGGGTGAAAGCGGAGATCGCTTCACGGCCGAACAGGCGTTTGCCTCCCCCCGTCGTCCAGATGGCGTCGGCCCGGAACAGGCCGGCGAACTCGTCGGGTAACTCGTTGTTCTGGGAGTGCTCGACCGTGGCGACCACCTGCTTGATCGCTTCGATCTCGGCCACCTCGCGCACGGACGCGTCGATGTTCGTCGTACTCATGGGCCCACCCTGCAACCTCAAGCCAGGCTGAGGTCAACCGACCACGGTGTCTGCGGGACGCCTTCGCAGCCGCAGCGCCGGCACCACTGGTCGGGCTCGACGACCCGGCAGGCCGGCACTGCCCGATCTGGTTCGAGCCGTTGACCGGTGACGATGAGGCCGAACTCGTCCAGCCGGCGGAACGTGGTCAGGTTCGATCGCTTGGCTATTGCCTGCGATCGCGTCGGGCAGTGCCTGGTGTTCAGGCACCCATGCCTCACACGGCTGGAGCGCCTACCTCGCCGCCGGCGCGGTCTCCTGCGTGTCGAGAAACGCACTGTGATGATCCAAGGCCCAGGTGCGGAAGGGGCGAGCTGCGCGGCCGAGGACGCGGCTCGCCGACCAGGCGGCGTCCAGTGGTGTAGGTCAGGGTCTGACGCGACAACGGCAGCGAGGCACGGTAGAAAAGCATGCGGAGCCTCTGGTGTGACGGCCGATTGTGAGAGATCAACCGTCCTACCAGGGGCTTCGCCACGTTCAGGGCACGCCGCACCGCCCGCGATCATGCTGTGACAGCACACCTCAAACTGCCGCTGAAAAAGGCTCACTATATAGCCGGACATGGGAGCGACGTCGAAAAGCGGATGGCGGGCCTGGAGGTAGTCAATAGCGAACGCTCATAGAACCGATGAGCGTGCGCGGTCGCGCCAAGGGTCATGTGGCGCGTCCTGCATGAGTGTGGCGCCGTTTGCCCTGCGAGGTGCTGCTATGGGGTTGGGGCGCCGTTCGGGATGGGGAGGAGGTTGGGGCGGGGGATGGGTACGGGAAGGCCGTGGTCGGAGAGGACGGTGTGAAGGCGGTCGGGGTAGTCGGTGACGATCGCGTTCACGCCGTAGGAGAGGTAGCGGGTCATGTCGGACGGTTCATTCACCGTCCAGACCGAGACGGGGAGTGCCAGGGATTGGGCGTGCTCCACCAAGGCGGGTGTGGTCATGGCCATCTCGGGAGAGAGGCTGGTCGCGCCTACGTCCAGGGCGGCCGCCACTGGGTCCACCGTGTCCAAGCCGGCGGACCACGGGGTGCCTGGGACGGCTGTAACGCGCTCGATGAGGGCCACTCGGCCCGCGTCCGGGATGTACCGGCGGGCCTCGACCAGGACGCGCCAGTCGAAGGCCAGAAGGCGGCTTCGGGCCGACAGTCCGAAGGCTTGCAGGACTTCTGCGACCGCTGCGGTGAAGCGGGTCACCTCGGTGTCGGGCCAGCTTGGGTCGGTCTTGAGTTCGACCGCCAGACGTACGTCCGGGACGGTGCTCAGCAAGGCGCAGACCTCGGCCAGGGTGGGGATGCGCGTGCCCGGGACCGGTAGTTGGGTGAGGACGAACGGGTCGTCGTCCTGGGTCGGGTGGCGGGTTCCCGCGTCGACCTTGCGGACTTGGGCGAGCGTCAGCGCGCGGAGGGCCTTGCCTACGTAGGGGTAGTGCGGATCGCCTGGTGTGGCCGGTTCGGTGTCCCTGGCGGTGACCGCGGAGAGGGCCTGGTCGTGGTTGAGGACCACGACGCCGTCCTGGGTCAGCCCGACGTCGAACTCGATCGCGTGGACGCCCAGAGCCAGTGCGTGCCGGAACGCGGGCAGGGTGTTCTCCGGACGGAGACCCCGCGCTCCTCGGTGGCCGTGCAGCTCGACGGTCTCCCCGGTGAAGGTCACCCGTGCACGTTACAGCCCGTGACCGAACACTTTGTGTCCGACCGGTGAGAACGAGGGGAACCCGATCAGATCAGGGGGCGGAGGGAGAGGGTTTGGGTGCGCCCCGGGCCGACGCCGATGGCGGAGATCTGGGCCCCTGACATGTCCTCGATGGCCCTGACGTACGCCTGGGCGTTCTTGGGGAGGTCGTCGAAGGTCTTGGCGCCGCTGATGTCCTCCTGCCAGCCCTCCAGGTACTCCAGGACCGGCTTGGCGTGGTGGAAGGCCGTCTGGGTGGTGGGGAGCTCGTCCAGGCGCTCGCCGTCGACGTCATAGGCGACGCACACGGGGACGCGCTCCAGGCCGGACAGGACGTCGAGCTTGGTGAGGAAGTAGTCGGTGATGCCGTTGACGCGGGTGGCGTAGCGGGCGATGACCGCGTCGAACCAGCCGCAGCGGCGGTCACGGCCCGTGGTGACGCCGTATTCGCCGCCGGTCTTGCGGAGGTACTCGCCCTGCTCGTCCAGGAGCTCGGTGGGGAACGGGCCCGAGCCCACGCGGGTGGTGTACGCCTTGAGGATGCCGATGACCTTGGTGATGCGGGTGGGGCCGACGCCCGAGCCCGAGCAGGCCCCGCCCGAGGTCGGGCTGGACGAGGTGACGAACGGGTAGGTGCCGTGGTCGATGTCCAGGAGGGTCCCTTGGGCTCCTTCGAGGAGGACGGTCTTGCCGTCGTCCAGCGCCTTGTTGAGGACCAGGGTGGTGTCGGCGACGTACTGCCGTAGCCGCTCGCCGTAGGCCAGGTACTCCTGGACGATGGGGGCGGTCTCGATCCGGCGCCGGTTGTAGACCTTGGTGAGCACCTGGTTCTTCTCGCGCAGCGCCAGGTCGAGCTTCTGGGTGAGGATGTTGGCGTCGAACAGGTCCTGCACCCTGATGCCCATCCGGGTGATCTTGTCGGCGTAGGCGGGGCCGATGCCGCGGCCGGTGGTGCCGATCCTGGCCTTGCCCAGGTAGCGTTCGGTGACCTTGTCCAAGGCGCGGTGGTGGGGCATGATCAGGTTCGCGTTGGCGGAGATCAGCAGCCGTTCGCAGCCGATGCCGCGCTCCTTGAGGCCGTCGATCTCCTGGAGGAGGACGGCCGGGTCGATCACCACGCCGTTGCCGATCACCGGCACCACGTCGGGGGACAGGACGCCCGAGGGGAGCAGGTGCAGGGCGTAGCTCTCGTCGCCGATGACCACGGTGTGGCCGGCGTTATTGCCACCCTGGTAGCGGACGACGTAGTCGACCTCGCCGCCCAGCAGATCGGTGGCCTTGCCCTTGCCCTCGTCTCCCCACTGGGCTCCGACAAGAACGATGGCCGGCATGCGGTTACACCTTTCCCACGACTAAGGCCCCTCGCTGGGCCTGGGTCACTTCCAGGGAAAAACCGCAAGCGCGAAGGGGCCTCTTGCGAGCAAATCGTACCCGCAGGTGGACACCAGGAAAACCGGAGCGGTCTCCAGCTAACCGTTGTTGAGGATGTCGGCCGCCGTCTGGCTGCTGTCGCGCAGGAACGTACGGCAGCGTTCGGCCTCGTGGTCCTCGCCGATCGCGGCGGCGGCGCGTCCCAGGGCGTGCAGGCAGCGGAGGAACCCGCGGTTGGGCTCGTGCTCCCAGGGGATGGGGCCGTGGCCCTTCCAGCCGGCCCGGCGGAGCTGGTCCAGGCCCCGGTGGTAGCCGGTACGGGAGTAGGCGTAGGAGTCGATGACGCTGCCCTTGGCGAAGGCCCAGTCCGCCAACTCCGCCCAGGCGGCGGGGTAGTCCGGGTGGCGCGCGGCCACTTCGATCGCGTTGGTGCCGGACTCCAGGGCCTTGCGGGCCTCGGGGTTGTCCGGCAGTTCGGTCGGAGGCGGGCCGCCGAGCAGGTTCTGCGTCATGCGGGTCATGTTAGGTGGGGACGCGGGGTGCGCATCAACCCGGCACCGGTACCGGCATCGGCAGGGGCAGGGAGAAACGCGCCGCTCCGTCCACCAGGGCGGAGCCGACGTCCGGCCAGCCGACGAGGATGGACCGCATCGCTCTCTGGTTCTCCAGGATGACGTCGGCGTTGAACTCGGTGATGCCGCGACGCTCGGCCAGCGGCGCCAGGCAGGACACCAGCGTCAGTCCCAGGCCGCGGCGCTGCCACGGGTCGGCGACGAGGGCCGCCAGGTCGGCGCGGTGCGGCCGTGTCGCGTCCCGGACGTACTCGGCGATGCCGATCATGTCGTCGTCCAGGAGGGCGACCATGGCCTCCCGGTCCCAGTGGTCGAGCGCGTCCATGGCCCGGACGTAGTACTCGGGGATGTAGGGCGACCCGGACCAGAAGCGGGTGAAGAGGCTCTGCTTGGACACCCGGTCCGACATGCGGCGCAGGCGGTCGGCGTCGGTGACCCCGTATGGGCGGATGCGGACGTCCCGTAGATCCGTCCCGCCGTGCGGCATCGTCGCCGCGTCAAGTTTCTTCATGCAACTCATTGGACCGCAGCGAGTTGCATGAAGCAACTACCTGAGAGGTCAAGTCGCGAATGTGGTCGGAAGCACTCAGGCTCCGGGGCCCGGCCGCGACTCCACTTCGTTGGGGCGCAGGCGGACCCCGCAGGAATCGCAGGTGAGATCGTCGGTGAGGGCGCCACCACAGCCGACGTGGGTCACGAGCAGCGGCGGGCCGTCAGGGGCGTAGTGCCGGTCGCCCCACTTCATCAGCGTCATCATGACCGGCCACAGCTCCACGCCCTTGCGGGTCAGGCGGTACTCGTACCGGTCGGGGCGCTCCTGGTAGCGGACGCGGCGGAGCAGGCCCTCGTCGCAGAGCCGGGACAGCCGGTCGGTGAGCACGTTGCGGGCGACGCCCAGCCGGTCCTGGTAGTCGTCGAAGCGCCGGATGCCCTCGAACGCGGTGCGCAGGACGAGCATCGTCCATCGATCACCCACGACCTCCAGCGCGCGGGCGATCGAGCAGTTCTGGGTGTCGTACGTGCGCGGTAGTGCCACGCCCGAAGCCTACCCGAGTTGCCTGAAGCAACCCACCGTCCAGGAACGGGCGGGCCGCCGCGGGATCGTGCGGCGCGGACCATGATCCCGCGGCGGGGTACCGGTGCCGGCTTACTTGATCTTGGTTCCGGCGGAGCGGAGGTGGCGGCACGCCTCGACCACCCGCGCGGCCATGTTCGCCTCGGCCGCCTTGCCGTACGAGCGCGGGTCGTACTGCTTCTTGTTGCCGACGTCCCCGTCGACCTTCAGGACGCCGTCGAAGTTGCGGAACATGTGCTCGGCGATCGGCCGGGTGAACGCGTACTGGGTGTCGGTGTCCACGTTCATCTTGACCACGCCGTAGGACACCGCCTCCAGGATCTCCTCCTCGGTGGAGCCGGAGCCGCCGTGGAACACCAGGTCGAACGGCTTCTCCTTGCCGTACTTGGCGCCGACCGCCTCCTGGATGTCCTTGAGCACGCTGGGACGCAGCTTGACGTGGCCCGGCTTGTAGACGCCGTGCACGTTGCCGAACGTCGCCGCCAGGATGTAGCGGCCCTTCTCACCGATCCCCACGGCCTCGGCGGTGGCCAGGGCGTCGCCCGGGGTGGTGTACAGCTTCTCGTTCATCTCGCCGACGACGCCGTCCTCCTCGCCGCCGACGACGCCGATCTCCATCTCCATGATCACGCGGGCCTTCGCGCACTCCTCCAGCAGCTCGGCCGCGATCCGGAGGTTCTCCTCCAGCTCGACGGCCGACCCGTCCCACATGTGGGACTGGAACAGCGGCTCCTCGCCACGCGCGACCCGCTCCTGGGAGATCTTGACCAGCGGCCGCATGTAGCCGTCGAGCTTGTCCTTGGGGCAGTGGTCGGTGTGCAGGGCGACGTTCACCGGGTACTTGGCCGCCACGACGCGGGCGTACTCGGCCAGGGCGGTCGCGCCCACCACCATGTCCTTGATCGTGGTTCCGGAGAGGAACTCGGCGCCGCCGGTGGAGACCTGGACGATCCCGTCGCTCTCGGCCTCGGCGAAGCCGCGCAGCGCCGCGTTCAGCGTCTGGCTGGAGGTGACGTTGATGGCGGGGTAGGCGAAACCCTCCTGCTTGGCACGGTCGAGCATCTCCGCGTAGACCTCGGGCGTTGCGATGGGCATTTCGGCGTCCTTTCTTACGCAGCAGTGCCGTCGGGGCGGGGCGTACCGTCCACCGTCAGTATGTCGTCCGACCTCACCCGCCGTGGGGGGTGGGCTCCACAGCGCCAGTATCCCGGATGGGCCGCCGCCACGCCCGGCGCGCCCCTCCAAGAGGCCATGCCCCTCGCGGGACACCCACATGCCCCCTCCCGCGCGTTCCATGCGGCGCTACACGGCTTTTTACGGCCCGGTGAACCTCCGGGTCCCCAGGGCGCCCGGAAAGCCGTCCCGGGGCTCCTGAGACGGCCCGTGAACCCCGACGGCAAAGGAGATCGAGAGTATTACCCAGGACTCGACGTCTCACCGAAACGTGAGCCCCGCTCCGGGTACGCTCGCAACGTGGATCTCTCGCTCGTTTCCCTTGACATCACCGAGTGGCTGCACCCGACGGCATGGCTGCAACTGTTCGGGACGTTCGCGACCGTCGGCGTCATCGCCATCATCTTCGCGGAGACCGGGCTCCTGTTCGGCTGCATCCTGCCGGGTGACTCGCTGCTGTTCACGGCGGGGATCCTCACGGCCGTCTCCACGGTCAACGGCCAGGAGTTCCAGCCCCTGTCGCTGCCCTGGCTGCTGATCGGCGGCCCCATCGCGGCCATCCTCGGCGCCCAGCTCGGGCACTGGCTCGGCGCCAAATACGGCCGCAAGCTCTTCGAGCGGCCCGACTCCCGGATCTTCAAGCAGGAGTACGTGGTCAAGGCCGAGTACTACTTCAACCGCTTCGGCCCGGCCCGCGCGGTGGTGCTGGCCCGCTTCATCCCGATCGTCCGGACCTTCCTGAACCCGCTCGCCGGCATGCTCGGCATGAGCCGCCGCCGCTTCTTCATCTGGAACGTGATCGGCGGCGTCCTCTGGACGGACACGCTGTTCCTCCTCGGCCATTTCCTCGGCGCCGAGGTGCCCGACATCGAGCGCTACATCCTGCCGGGCGTGGCCGTGATCGTGCTGCTGTCGCTCATCCCGATCATCCGGGAGATGATGCGCGGACGGGGCGGCAAGGGCCGCCACGCCGGCAACGGTCCGAATAAGAATGCCCCGGAAGAGTCCCGTCCGTCGCTCAGCGGTGACAGTTATCGCTAATCTCCCCATGTGGGACGTCATCGGTCGGACCCTCGTGGTCTCGCGCGCATACTGATCGCGGCCATCGCCGTGGTGCTGGCCTTAGCGCTGTTGGTCATCGGCGGCCTGGCCCTGGTCAACGCGCTGACCTCCAGTTCGAGCGAACCCGGCTCGGCGAACCCGCCCGGTACCCAGGAAACCGGCGACGCGAGCGAGAGCGCGTCGCCCGCCCCCGAGCAGACCCGTGCCACCCGGACGGCCGCCGCCGCGGCCACCCCGCTGCTCATCCGCGTGATCGGCGCCCCCACCCAGGTCTTCGTCCGCGTCTCCGGAAGCGGCGAGGTACTGCAACAAGGCACCCTCAACACCGGCGAGGCCCGCCAGTACGAACAGGCCCCCCTGGACGTGGTCGCCCTCAACGGCGCCGCGGTGGAAGTGATCATCTACGGCAAGAAGCAGCCCCCCAAACCCTCCGGCACCCGCGGCGAATGGTTCGTCCCAGAACGCTAGACCCCACCCCCTGGAACCGCCCAGCCGATCAGCACCAGACCACCCCCCGCCGAACCCGCATCCGACCGTGGGCAAGATCAGCCCTCGTTGGCGACGGCGCCAGGCGAGGAGCGCAGCTCGCGCTTGCAATAAACACAGTCGCACTCCCCCAGCCCGTCATCCCAGCTCCGAACGGTCGCTTAGGCGTTGCGATCGCGTCCGAAGGCAGGTTCCGAGCGTGCGAGGAACCTGATCGCGTAGCGAGCCCCCTAGGGCGAGTCGAAGCGATGCAGCGATCGCCGCAGGCGCGACAAGCGACGAGCCGCCAGGCGAGGAGCGCAGCTCGCGCTTGCAATAAACACAGTCGCACTCACCCCAGCCCGTCATCCCGGCCCCGAACGGTCGCTCAGGCGTTGCGATCGCGTCCGAAGGCAGGTTCCGAGCTTGCGAGGACCTGATCGCGTAGCGAGCCCCCTAGGGCGAGTCGGAGCGATGCAGCGATCGCCGCAGGCGCGACAAGCGACGAGCCGCCAGGCGAGGAGCGCAGCTCGCGCCTGGCAATCAGAGCAGCTCGCTGAGCGTGTAGGGGTGGCGGTAGTCGAGGCCCTCGGCGGTGATGCGTTCGGCGGCGCCTCGTTCCACGATCGTGGCTACGGCGACGACCTGGGCGCCTTCTGCGCGTAGTGCCTCTACGGCTGTGAGTACTGAGTTTCCTGTGGTGGAGGTGTCCTCTACCGCGAGTACTCTGCGGCCCTTGACGTCCGGGCCTTCGATGCGGCGTTGGAGGCCGTGGGCTTTGTCGGTCTTGCGTACCACGAAGGCGTCCAGGTGGCGGCCGCGGGCGGCGGCGGCGTGGAGCATGGCGGTGGCGACGGGGTCGGCGCCGAGGGTGAGGCCGCCGACGGCGTCGTAGTCCAGGTCGGCGGTGAGGTCGAGCATGACGCGTCCGACGAGGGGGGCCGCTTTGCCGTCCAGGGTGACTCGGCGCAGGTCGACGTACCAGGACGCACGCCGGCCTGAGGACAGCACGAAGTCGCCCTTGACGACGGCCTTGGACTTGATCTCTTCGAGGAGGGCTTCGCGGTCGCTCACAGGGAGAACCCTAGGGGGACGGGTCGTGGCGGGGGAAACGGGGCGGCGGTCGGCGCGCTGTACCGTGGGCGCGGGAGGTGACGTGACCCCCGGAACGCTGGTGCTGTTGCACGCCCCGTACTCGCGCGCCGAGGCGTGGGGTGATCTGCCGGAGGCGTTGCGCCGGCATGGGCTGGACGTGGTGGTGCCGGATGTTCCGGACAGTTCGGGGCCGCGGTACGTGGCCAGGGCATCGCTGATCATTTCGGCGACGGGTCCGGCGTCGCCGCTGGTGCTGGTGGCTTCGGGTGGGGCGGGGCCGCTGGTTCCGGCGGTCGCGCTGGCGCAGCGGGCGGCGCACCGCAGGGTCGGCGGGTACGTGTTCGTGGACGCGGACCTGCCCAGGCCCTCGGCCGGGCGGCGTGACGAGCCGGTCGCGATGCCGCCCGACTGGCCGGAGGCGCCGTGCGGCTACCTGCGTACCGATCACTCGTCGGCGCGTACGGCCGATGAGGACCGGGCGTTGCGGGAGGCGCGGCTGCGCGGCTGGGTGGTCGCCGAGCAGGGGCCGGGCACGTCCAAGGCGCTCACCCTCAACGGGTTGATCGCGGCCCTGTGACGGGATGGCCTCAGGTGTCGTTCTTCAGCAGGTCGTCCAGGAGGGCGTCGTAGTCGTCCTCGGGACGGCCCAGGTCGACGCGTGCCCGATAGCGCAGCCGCAGCAGCGCCTCAAGGCTGTCTTCGGCGAGGGCGACGTCGTCGGGGCCGGGGGTGAACTCCTCCTCGGCGCCCCTGGTGGGGGAGGCGCCGGTGCCCGCCCCGATGCCGACGGCGCGGTCGCGGAGGGCGAGGACGACGTCGGCGCCGGCGGTGGCCCACTCGTGCGCCCCGGCCGCGTCGCCTTGGGCGTACAGCACTTCGGCGACCGCGCGGTAGACCTCCGGGTCGCTGGGTGCGTCGGCGCGGATCTGCTCGACCAGCTTGCGCGCCTCGTCGGCCTCTCCCAGCTCGAACAGCGCGTCGGCCAGGTAGGCGCGGGGGTCGCCGTAGGTCTCGCCGCCGTCCTCGATGGCGGTCCGGTACAGTTCGGCGGCTCGCGCGTGGTCGCCGGCGTGCTGCCACTGCTCGCCCGCGCGCAGCAGCACGTTCGCACGTGACACCCCGCCGGACACCGACTCGGCGAGCTCGGAGAGCCGCCGTGCCGCCGAGATGTGATCGCCCGTGCGCAGGGTGTCGAACTCCAGGTCGTCGAGATCGTCTTCCGTCACATGCGTCACGGTTCAACGCTACCCGTCGCTCGCCGAACGAAGCGGGTGAATCGTGGAGGATCGTGAACTACCTACGCGTTCCACGTCGCCCCGCTGGTCGTCGGCACAGGGTCACCTGCGGGAACGTTCGAGCGCGTCCCAGAAACCGCGGCGGAGGGCGTGCCGCACCTCGTCGTGCAGCAGGAAGTCGATCGGCAGCGAGGAGCCCTGGAGCAGCCGCGCCTCCAGGTCGGACGGCATCCGGGGCTTGCGCGCGAGCACGGCCTCCAGCCACAGGGCCGGGGCGTCCCGCGCGACGGACTCGCCGAAGTCCTGCCCTTCGCGGTGGGCGGCCTTGACGGCGTCGGCGAGGGTGGGCGCGGCCTGCTGGGCGGGGACGGGCGCGACCTGCTGGGGGCCGGTGTACGGGCCGTGCGACTGCGGCGCCGGGGGCTGTGAGGGAGGCGGTGGTGACAGGGCGGGGGGTGGCGGGGAGAGCGCGGGCGGCGGGGACGAGGAGGACGGCGGGAGGTACTGGGGTCCGGTGGTGGACGGGGCGGGGGTCGGTGTGGGCGCCGCGTGCAGCGGGGACGGGGGTCCCTGCGAGGGTGACGAGGGCAGGTCGTTCGGGCCCGTCCCGGCTCCCAGGGAGTTCATGGCGCTCATCGAGCCGTTCGCGGGTGGCAGGCGAGGCGCGGACCCGTTGCCGCCGATGCCCGTGTCGGAGGTGAAGCTTCCGATGCCGGTCGTCCCCTGGCCGCCATAGCCGGAGCCCGCGCCGCCGGAGTCGCCGGTCGTGGAGCTGTACGACCCGTACTTGCCGGAGTCATAGCCGGAGCCGGACGTGTCGGTGTCATAGCGGGGGCCGGTGTTGTAGCCGGATCCCGTGTCATGACTTGAGGCCGTGCCGTAGCTCGGGCCCGTGTCATAGCTGGAGCCGGTGTCGTAGCCCGAGCCCGTGTCGTACCCGGAACCGGTGTCGTAGCCGGAGGCGGACGGCCTGGCGAAGTCGGCGGTGGAGTTCTGGCCGGTCGAGGACGAGGCGGACGAGTCGTACGAGGGCGGCGGGCCGGTCAGCGGCGAGGACGGGGGCGGGCCGCTGTGCGGGCCGGTGGTCTGGAGCGGGGTGAGGGAGCCGGGCGTCCCGTGCCCGTTGGACAGCGGCCCGGACGCCGAGGACGGCGAGGCGGAGGACGAGGCGGGCGCGGGGCTGAGCGCCCCGGCGGTCGTGGAGGCGGGGGCCTCGATGCCGGCGAGCAGGTTGACGTACGGGCGGAGCTGCGCGGGGCCGACCTCGATGAGGTCGTCGCATTCCTGGCGGAGCGAGCGGGAGATCGTCCAGTTGCCGTCGACGGCCACGTGCACGACCGTGACGCGGACGCCGAAGTCCTGCGCGTCCACGATGACCTGGGCCAGCTCCTCGTCGCCGCTGACCAGCACCGCCTCGGCCAGCGCGCTGTTGCGGGCCAGCGTCATCAGATCGCGGTGGATCTCGGTGTCGACGCCCTCGCGCTTGCCCGGTCGCATCCGGCCGAGCCGGAGCTTGAGCCCGGGCAGGTCGGCCAGGGCCTCGTGTTCGAGCGAACGCCGTCCTTCGACGGTGGCCTCGTACCAGTAGCAGCGCAGCATCGGCAGGCCGGTGCGTTCGCAGGCGAGGTTGCCGAGCAGCTGGAGGAGGCCGCCGAAGTCCCAGGAGACGGTGTCGCGATGGCGGGTGCCGTGCACCGCCAAGGCGCCGTCCGCCAGCAGGTAGCCGGCGTCTACGAACAGCGCGCAGCGATCCATGCGACATCGCCCTTCCTCAACACGGGACCTCTCGGGAAGCCCACTCCTCGGTCAGGTCGGCGAGGGGAGCATCGGCGGGCGGTCTCCCCTCTCTGCTTCGGGGGTCGCGGGCCGGGGAGAGACCCGGCCCGCCTTAGCGTATAGAAAGCCGTCAGCCACGTAGGCCAATACGGCGATTCGCCACTCTTTCATGACACTTCGTGACTCGCCGCCGCGCCGTGTGGCTCAGCGCGGACGCTATCAGCCTTTCCGGTCTGTCCCCGATTCCGCCACATGATCTTTACATGAGGATTCGATGGCGTGGAGGCGCTCGGTGGCGGGACGGCCGCCGGGTCAGCAGATGGTGGCGGTGCCCATCCCGGTGAGCGAGGTCGCGTCGCGCGGCGTCTCCCAGCGGACGCGGCAGCGGCGCCCGTCGAGCTCGACGGTGGCGATGGCGTTGTCGAACCAGGGGCCGTCGGTGATCCGCCATTTCAGCGGGGGCGGCGCCACCTTCGACAGCCGGGCCAGCAACCGGAACGGTCCGGGCACCACCCGCGAGCACGCGATCTTGTTGGCCCAGCGGAACCTGCCGACCAGCGGGTTGCGCAGCGGCGAGCACACGACCTGCGTGATGGCGGTCCGCGTGCTCGGCTCGGTGACGCGCGCCAGGTAGGAGTAGTGGATGTCGCCGGACAGGAAGGAGATGCTGGCCGGCGCGTCGCCGCGCTCGCCGCGCGCCACCGCGACCACGTCCTCGGCCACGGCGCGGAACGAGGCGTCGAACGCGGCCCAGTGCTCCAGGTCGGCGCCCTGCCGCAGCTTCTCGCCGAGCCGCGCGGCCCGCCCGCCCCAGGCGCCGCCCGACATGGCCTCGTTCCACGCCTCGGCGTGATGGATGGCGCGGGGCAGCAGGTACGGCAGCGAGCTGGCGATCAGCAGGTGGTCCCTCCCGCCCTGGCACTGCTCGTCCAGCCACTGGAACTCGTCGTCGTCGAGCATGCCGCGGCGGTCGGCGGTGAGCAGGCGGGAGCAGCGGCTGTCCACGACGATCAGCCGGGTGCCGCCCCAGTCGTGGACGTAGCTCCAGCGTGTGGTGGCGGGCTCCTTGTCGGCCCGCTCGGCGAACTCGTCGATGATCTCGGCGGCGTCCACGCCGTCGGCGGCGGCCGCGAGCACCTTCGCGTACAGCGGCTCGGCCGCGCGCTGCTCCGGCGACAGGTTGCCGAGGTGCTGGTAGATCCAGTACGAGCCGATGCCGCCCGTGATCCGCGCCCGCCACCACGGCTTGGCCCACATCTGCCGCCGCCAGGTGTAGGAGGTGTTCCAGTCGTCCCGCACGTCGTGGTCGTCGAAGATCGTGTACGTGGGGACGGTGGACAGCAGCCACCGCACCGCGGGGTCGTCGCACCACGCCAGCTTGTAGAGCATGGTGTAGTCCTCGAAGTCGGCGACCTCGCCCTCGGGCTCGGTGCCTGGGGCGCGCCGCTCGGCCAGGTACGCCCGCATCTCCTCGCCCAGCTCGTCGGCGTAGATCTGGTCGCCGACCATCAGGAGCACGTCCGGCGAGGCGGAGTCCCCGGCGCCGGACGCGGCGAGGCGGTGGGCGAAGGCGGACAGGGCGTCCAGGCCGTGCAGCCCGGCGCGGTCGGGCGAGCGGCGGCAGGAGCCGAACGAGATGCGCACCGGTCCCGAGGGGTCGATCGTCCTGATCACCGGGGCGGGGAACGGGCCGCCGGGCTCCGGCCACACCCGCTCGCCGTCCAGCGCGACCGCGTAGGGAATGGTGGCGCCGGGTGCCAGATCCTCCAGGTCCACCAGCGCGTAGTGGTGGCCGTGCGCGGTGAACGTGGAGGCGGAGGCGTCCACGCCGTGCTCTTCGCTGAAGACCCGTACCTCGCAGGGACGATCGGTCTCGACCCAGATCGTGGCGGTGCGGTCGGCCACGTGCCGGAGCAGGGGCCCGAGTACCAAGGCGGTCATAACAGGCTTCTCTAGCGGACCCGCGGTGGCCGCGTCCAACGTTTCGGCGGTTCGGTCCCGTGACGTTCGGCGACGGTTCGGTGTCGTGGCGCCCGGCCGGATCCGGCCGGGCGCGTGACCGCCGGGCCGGGAGACAGTAGACGCTACCTAAAGATCGCCCGAAGGGATCCCGCCATGCCCCCCACTCCCCGCACCACCCTGTCCGTCCGTTACAACCCGGTCATCGCCTGGGTGGCCCTGGCCCTGGGCGCGCTCAACTTCGTCCTCGGCGCCCTGGTGCCGTCGCTGGTGAACATGGTGCTCGGCATCATGTTCATCGTGCTGGGCGCCCTGTACCTGAGCCGGGAGTACTTCACCTACACCACGCACACCCGCACCCTCGAAGTGATCGCCCCGATCGGCGCACGCCGCGCGTTCCGCGGGGAGGACGAGTCGTCGCTCGTCGTCGAGGGCAACCGGATCGTGCTGATGCGGGCGGACGGCCGCCGCAAGAAGCTCCCGGTGATGCGCTGGATGTCGCGTCCCGAGCAGTGGGACGCCGTGATCGCGGCGATCGGGGAGACCCGGAAGCCCGCCTGAGCCGTCAGGGGAGCAGCCCCGCGCGCCGCGCGTTCCGTACGGCCTCCGTACGGGTGTGACTGTCGAGCTTGCGCATGGCCGACTTCAGGTAGCTCTTCACCGTGGCGGGCAGCAGCCCGAGCTGGGTGGCGACCTGCGCGTTGGTGCAGCCGATCGCCACATAGGACAGGACGTCCAGCTCGCGCGGCGACAGCTCGGGACGGGGTTCGGGCTTCGCCGTCCCGGCCGTGGCGAGACGGTGGGACGCGTCCAGGAGCCTCGCGCGCACCTGCGGGTCGGTGATCTGGTCGGCGAGGCCGCGCAGCTCCGCGTGCACCGCCCGCACCTCCTCCCAGCGGGCGGACGCCTCCGCGGGGCTCGCCGCGGGGGTCCCGTCGGCGTGCAGGCGGGCCAGCGCCTGGTCGGCCTCGTCCCGTACGGCCAGGTCCTGCTCAAGGTCGCGGCCGGCCTGGACGGCCATCGCCACCACCCGGTCGGCGATCGACAGCGGCTCGCGCAACGCCCCGTACAGGACGCCGCGCACCCGGCGGCGCACCACGACGGGGACGGCCACGATCGACAGCAACCCCTCGTCGGCCACCGGGGCGTCGTAGTCGTGGCTGATGGTGGACGCGCGCGGGTAGTCACTGACCCAGACGGGGCGGCCCAACGCCATCGCCTTCCCGCCCAGCCCGGAGTTGCGGCGCACCACCAGCCCGTCCAGGGAGCCGGTGACGCCGCCGACCAGCTCGGTGATCCGCATCCGGTCGGGGCCGCACAACGCGCCGCCGAACACCATCGGCAGCCCGGTGGACCGCTGCAACGCCAGAACCGCCGTGCGCACCGCTCCCGCGTCGTCACCCATGCCCCGAGCATGCACGGCGGACGCTCCGTAGTGAAGTGTCCCGGGTGATCCGGATCACCCGGGACGCTCCTCAGGCGGTGGGGACGTCCTTGCCCGGGAGGCCCAGGATGCCGATGGCCTCCTCGCGCATCTGGACCTTGCGGACCTTCCCGGTGACGGTCATCGGGAACTCGTCCACCAGATGCACGTACCGGGGGATCTTGTAGTGGGCGAGCCGGCCCGCGCAGAACTCCCGCAGCGCCTCGGCGGTCAGCGGCCCGGCGCCGGGGCGCAGCCGGATCCAGGCCATCAGCTCCTCGCCGTACTTCTCGTCCGGGACGCCGATGACCTGCGCGTCCACGATGTCGGGGTGGGTGTAGAGGAACTCCTCCACCTCGCGCGGGTAGATGTTCTCGCCGCCCCTGATCACCATGTCCTTGATGCGGCCGGTGATGGTGACATAGCCCTCGGCGTCCATGACCGCCAGGTCGCCGGTGTGCATCCAGCGGGCGGAGTCGATGGCCTCGGCGGTCTTGTCCGGCTGCTCCCAGTAGCCCAGCATCACCGAGTAGCCGCGGGTGCACAGCTCGCCCGGCGTGCCGCGGGGGACGGTGACGCCGCTTCCCGGGTCGATGACCTTGATCTCCAGATGCGGGTGGACGGTGCCGACCGTGGCGACCCGGCGGTCCAGCGAGTCGTCCGCGCGGGTCTGCGTGGACACCGGCGAGGTCTCGGTCATGCCGTAGCAGATCGCCACCTCGGTCATCCCCATCCGCTCGATGACCTGCTTCATCACCTCCACCGGGCAGGGCGAGCCCGCCATGATCCCGGTGCGCAGGGACGACAGGTCGTGGCCGGTGAAGGAGGGGTCGTTCAGCTCGGCGATGAACATCGTCGGCACCCCGTACAGCGAGGTGCAGCGCTCGGCCGCGACCGCCGCCAGCGTGGCCGCCGGGTCGAACCCGGACGCGGGGATCACCACGCAGGCGCCGTGGCTGGTGGCCGCCAGGTTGCCCATCACCATGCCGAAGCAGTGGTAGAAGGGCACCGGGACGCAGACCCGGTCCTCCTGGTCGTAGCCGCACAGCTCACCGACGAAGAACCCGTTGTTGAGGATGTTGTGGTGGGACAGCGTGGCGCCCTTGGGGAACCCGGTCGTCCCGCTGGTGTACTGGATGTTGATCGGGTCGTCGGCGGTGAGGTCCCGGGCGGCCTCCGCCAGCCGCGCCCGGTCGCCGTTCCGGCCCGCGTCGTGCAGCGCGTCCCACGACTCCCGCCCGATCAGGACGACGTCGCGGAGCGCGGCGCACCGCGGCCGCACCTCCTCGATCATCGCCGCGTAGTCGGAGGTCTTGAACGTGGGCGCGGCCACCAGCGTGCGGATGCCCGCCTGGTCGAGCACGAACTCCAGCTCGTGCACCCGGTACGCGGGGTTGATGTTGACCAGGATCGCGCCGATCTTCGCGGTGGCGTACTGGACGAACACCCACTCGGCGCGGTTGGGCGACCAGATCCCGACGCGGTCGCCCTTGGTCACGCCCAGGTCCAGCAGGCCCAGCGCGATCGCGTCGATCTCGGCGGACAGCTCCGCGTACGTCCAGCGGCGGCCGGTCTCGAACTCGACCAGCGCGTCCCGCTCCGGAACGGCGGCGGCGGTGCGGTCGAAGTCAACGCCGATGGTGTCGCCCAGCAGGGGCTTGGCGGAGGTGCCGGAGGCGTAGGAGAGCTCGGTCATCGCAGATCCTCCTCCCGGAACTCGCCTTCGGGACGTGCGGACGGGTCGGGATGCTTGGCGGCCTCCTCGGCGCGCAGCTCGACCCGGCGGATCTTGCCGGAGATGGTCTTGGGCAGCGCCGCGAACTCCAGGAGGCGGACGCGCTTGAACGGGGACAGTTGCTCCCGGCAGTGCTCGAAGATCGCCTTGGCGGTGTCGGCGGTCGGCTCCCAGCCCGCGGCCAGCGTCACGTACGCCTTCGGCACCGCGAGCCGCACCGGGTCGGGGGACGGGACGACCGCGGCCTCCGCCACCGCCTCGTGCTCGATCAGCACGCTCTCCAGCTCGAACGGGGAGATCCTGTAGTCGGACGCCTTGAACACGTCGTCGGCGCGGCCCACGTAGGTGATGTAGCCGTCGGCGTCGCGGGAGCCGATGTCGCCGGTGTGGTACACGCCACCGGCCATCGCCTCGTCGGTGCGCTCCTCGTCCCCGTGGTACCCGGTCATCAGGCCGAGCGGGCGGTCCTCCAGGTCGACGCAGATCTCGCCCTCGTCGGACGGCTCCCCGGTCGCCGGGTCCACGAGGGTGATCGTGTAGCCGGGCACGGGCCGTCCCATCGAGCCGGGCTTGACCGGCTGGCCGGGCGTGTTGGCGATCTGGACGGTGGTCTCGGTCTGCCCGAAGCCGTCCCGGATCGTCACCCCCCACGCCTCGCGGACCCGCTCGATCACCTCGGGGTTCAGCGGCTCGCCGGCCGCGACCACCTCCCGGGGCGGGGTGGACAGCCGGGACAGATCGGACTGGATCAGCATCCGCCAGACGGTCGGGGGCGCGCAGAAGCTGGTGATGCCGCACCGGTCCATCTCGTTCAGCAGCCGGTCCGCGTCGAAACGCGTGTAGTTGAAGATGAACACGCAGGCTTCGGCGTTCCAGGGCGCGAAGACATTGCTCCAGGCGTGCTTGGCCCAGCCCGCCGAGGAGATGTTCAGGTGCACGTCCCCTGGGCGCAGCCCGATCCAGTACATGGTGGACAGGTGGCCCACGGGGTAGCTCGCGTGCGTGTGCTCGACCAGCTTGGGGCGGGCGGTCGTGCCGGACGTGAAGTACAGCAGGAGCGTGTCGCTGGAGAAGGTCGTGCCGTAGGCGTCGAACGCGGTCTCCGCCCCGTACGCCTCGCCGTACCGCAGCCAGCCCTCGACCTCGGGTCCCACCGCGATGCGCGTGTAGTCACCCGGGACGTCGGCGAATCTGTCGGTGGCGTCCGAGCGGACCACGACATGCTTGGCCTTGCCCCTGGTGATGCGGTCGCGCAGGTCGGCCGCCCCCATGAGCGGGGTGGTGGGGATCAGGACCACGCCCAGCTTCATCGCCGCCAGGATCGTCTCCCACAACTCGACCTGGTTGCCGAGCATGAGGATGACCCGGTCGCGCCGCCGCACCCCCGCCGCGCGCAACCGGTTGGCGACCTGGTTGGAACGGCGCGACAACTCCGCGAAGGAGTACTTGGCCTCCGAGCCGTCCTCCTCCACGATCCACAACGCCGGGCGGTCGTTGCCTTCGGCGATCGCGTCGAACCAGTCCAGCGCCCAGTTGAACCCGGTCAGCACCGGCCAGCGGAACTTCTCGTACGCCGTCGCGTAGTCCTCGCGATGGGCCAGCAGGAAGTCGCGGGCCGCGCGAAACTCGACTGCCGTCATGGCTCCTCCTCGTAGTAGCCGCACAGCGACCCCGATGACATGGATCGTTGGCCAAGCCTCCGGCGCGCACCACCCCCGAAAGGGGGTACTCGGCTGTCTACCCAGCCGCGTCCCGCACTCCTCGGTGAGCGTCCGGTGCGCACGTTATCCCCCGGGGACGCAGGGGAGGGCGGGAAAGCACGACCCGACCCGCGTCCGGGGGGTCGTTCGGGACGCTTATCCTCTGGCGTGCGAAGAGCGAAGGAGGCGTGATGCGCGTCGACCACACCAGCGTGCCGCGTCTCGCCGGTGCCGCGCCGCCCGCCGTGGACCCGTCCGGACGGTCCTACGCGGTGATCGCGGTGGGGGCCGCCGCGCGGCCCGTCGCCGGCCGCTGGCTGGCGGAGCTCGCTTCGCGCGCCGACCGGCCGCCCGTATGGTCGGCGCGGGTGGACCGGCTGGACGGGACGGTGCTCGCGGCGTTCGAGGAGCGGCTGCGGGCGGCGACCGTCGGATGGCGGCTGATGCTGGCCGGACCCGAGGCGGACGTCATGCGCCTGCGGGCCCGGGCCGTCCGGGCGGGGGCCGTGCCCGCGGAGATCCGGGAGCACGCCACCGAGGCGGACCGCCGCCGGATCCATTGCGCGCACTGCCGGGCGATCACCGAGGCCGAGGTCGGTGTGGGCGGGACGGTGGAGTGCCGGGGCTGCGGGCTGACGCTGCGGTGTCAGCGGCACTTCTCGCGACGGCTGGCCGCCTACCTAGGGGTCGAGGCGTCCTGATGGCGGCGTTCTCCCTTGTCGTTCGGTCCGTGGAGGCGGTCGGGGACGGCGTTCTGTCCTTCGCGCTGGCGCCTCCCGGAGGGAGAGGGCTGCCGCCGTTCGTGCCCGGGAGCCATCTGGTCGTCCATTGCGGCGAGCGGCGGCGGAACGCCTACTCGCTCACCGGATCGGGCGCGCCCTCGGCGGAGTACCGGATCTCGGTGCTCGGCGCATCGGCGGACGGGGGTTCGGCGTGGATGCATCGCCTGTCCGTTGGCGACGAGGTGAAGGCCGAAGGGCCGCGCAGCGCGTTCCCACCCGTCGCCACCGCCCGGCACCATTTGCTGATCGCAGGCGGGATCGGGGTGACGCCCCTGCTGTCCCACACCCGTGCGGCCGTCGAGTGGGGGCGGTCGTTCACTCTGTTCTACGCGCATCGAACCGGTGCCCACGCCGATGAGCTACGGGAACTGTGCGGTGAGCGGCTCCGGGAGTTCTCCGGGCGCGACGAGTTCACGGTCGCGCTCCGCGATGCCCTGCGATCCCAGCCGCTGGGTACGCACGCCTACGTGTGCGGGCCGTCCGGGCTGATCGACGCGGTGCGCGGGCTGGCCGCCGAGGCGGGCTGGCCGGACCAGCGGATCCATGTCGAACGGTTCTCGGCGGACGATCTGGAACCCGGACGACCCTTCACCGCCAGGCTCGCCAGGAGCGGGATCGAGGTGGAGGTGCCGTCCGGGGTGAGCCTTCTGGAAGCCCTGGAACGGGCGGGTGTCGAGGTGCCACACATGTGCCGCCAAGGCGTGTGCGGCGAATGCCGGGTAGGGGTGCTCTCCGGGCGTCCCGAGCACCGCGACCTGTTCCTCTCCGAGGGTGAGCGGGCGGCGGGCGACGCGATGATGTGCTGCGTCTCGCGTGCCCTGGACGGGAAGGTCGAGGTCGATCTATGAGATCCACGAAACCCGAGCGGTTCCCGTTCCCGTTCACCTCCGGCACGTTCAGGTACAGCACGAACGTGGAGCCCGCGCCGTGCCCGGTCACCACGGCGGCGGGGTCGTGGGGCGGCACGGTCGTCGACGTGGGCGACTCCTACCGCGACGAGCTCGACTTGCGCGGGCGCATCCTCCGGGCCGATCCCAGCCGTTGCACCGTCCTGCCCCACATGTGGCCGGCGTGCTGGGACGCCCTCCTCTACCTGCTGGGCGAGCTGGCCGCCGACCATCCCGAGGCGATGACGTTCGAGCGGGACGGGCGGAAGTGCCGGTGGCGCAACGACCTGCTGGGCGTCGAGAAGACCTTCACCATCGGCGACCGGAACTCGCTCCCGGGCGGGCCGCTCCGTTTCGCCGGGGAGCAGGTGCAGGAGGACCTCGTCCTTCTCGACCAGCGGGAGGACGAGTTGTGGGCCGACGCCGGGCTGGTGACCTTCGCGGCCGACTGGTCCCTCGCCTTCGACGTCGGGATGGCCTTCCAGGACGTGCACGGGCCCGTGCCGCCCCGCGTCCACGAGGAAGGCGTCTTCACGCGCGCGGAACGGTTCCTCATGCGGCTCCAGCCCGGCCAGGCGTACCGGCGGACGAACTGGAGCATGACCGCCGGGCACCGGCTCGACACCTCGACCGAGAACGCGCCGTCCTGGACGCCCGAACGCGAACGCATGATCGCGGAGGCGCCGGACGGGCTGCCGGAACGCCTGCACCTGCGGGTCGAGGTGCAGCATCTGGTCCGGCTGGCGCCGTCCGGGGCCGTCCTCTTCCTGATCCGCACGTACCTGCTGTCGCTCCGAGACCTGGCGCAAGTGCCGCAATGGCGGCGCGATCTCGCCTCCGTACTGGACGGCCTGCCGGACGACGTGGCCGACTACAAGGGCCTTACGCGTTACCGGCAGGCCGCCGTGGATTACCTACGCGCGACCTGCTGACGGCCGTTACACCGGGACCGGGTGCTCAGTCCTCGCTGGGACGGCGGGCCCAGGCGACGCCGCCCACGCCGAGGACGACGACCAGTCCCGCCAGCCCGATCCACAGCCACCCGGACGAGGAACCGTCCGAGCCGCCCTGCCCGGCCGCCGGGGCGGTCGCGGCACCGGCGGACGGGGCCGCGCCGGGCGCCTGGGCGGGGTCCGCCGCGGGCGCCCCGGACGGCCCGGACCCGCCCGAGCCCGGCGAGCCCGTCACCGTGAACGAGAAGGTGCCGGTCACCGGGTGCCCGTCGGTGGAGACGACCCGCCAGCCGACGCGGTAGGTGCCGTTCGGGAGCGTTCCGTTCACCGGCTGGGTGACGGTGTCGCCGGACGCCGTCGCCGCCCCGGCCTCGTGCCGGGCGCCGTCCGGCCCGGTGAGGATCACGCGCGGGAGGCGGACGGTCTCGGTGTAGGTCAGCGTGATCTCGGTGGGCGGCGCGACCTCCGCGCCCGCCTTCGGGTCGGACGACTTCAGCGCGGTGTGCGCCGAGGCGGGCGCCGCGCCCAGCCCCACCATGGCGGCCACCAGCAGGCCCGCCACCCCGATCCGCACCGTACCGACCCTCGTCACGACTGCCTCCTCGCACGTGCGAGCCCGAATCCGCCGACACCGACACCGGCCACGCCCACGGCGAGGCCGAGCCCGCCCAGGAGCCGGGCCGTCCCGTCCTCCGTCGCGTCCGTCCCGGCCGTCCGGGACGCGGTGATCGCGGAGGCGGGGCCGGACGCCGGTGCCGCGCCCTTGGGGGTCAGGGTGAGCGAGGGGGCCGGGCGTTCGGGCTCGTCCCGGCCGTCGCCGGGATCCTGGTCCCACTTGACGACCTCGTCGTTGGAGTAGGACTGCTCGGCCTTGAACAGTACCCGGTCGACCCCGGTGGGCAGCGGGCCCATCGACACCTCGAACTCCTCGAACTCGCCGGGGCCTATCCTCCCGCCCGACCAGGTGATGGTGGACACCGCCTCCGTCAGCTCGCCGCCCTCGATCTTCACGGGACGGGCCGGCCTCTCGGTCTTGACCTTGACCTTCCAGCCCGGGACGGGCCGTACCGACACGTGCGCGATCGGGTGCTCGGCGGGCATGCGGATCAGGACCTTGGTGGTGTCGGCGTTGTCGCGCTCGTTCGGCACGCGGAAGGACACCTTGGTGAAACCGCCCTGCTCGGCGGTCTTGGGGTTGGCGGTGACATGCGCCGAGGCGGCGGTGGCGAGGCCGGCCAGCGACACGGTGGTCAGGGCCGCCACGACGGCGGTCCTGCGGACGCGCGAGGACGCGTGCAAGATCATGGATCTCTCCAGGGACGTTCGAGACGTACGGGACGTCCGGAAGCGCCAAAGGGGCGTTCCGGGTGGCGTACGGCGCTCGGCGCGCCCGAGGCCCCGGGGCCGCCCAGATGCGAGCCTGGGCCGGCCCGGGTGCTCAGCCGTGCGCGAGCGCCCTCGAACGTGTGGGTGGTCCCCGTCGTACGACCAGGTGTCGCAGGATGAGGCCGACGGTGCTGGTCTCTCCCACCGCCGGTACCAGAACTGTACGGGCAGGAGGCGCCGGGGGTTCAACGTCGGAGAAAAGAGCGAGCAGCGCGCGGACGGGGCGATCCGCCAGATCCGCGACGCGCCGGGCCAGCGACCACGCGGCCCGTTCGCCGCGCCGCAGCCACCATGCCGAGATGACGGCGGCGGCGACGTGAGCCAACGTCATCGAAAGTCCGGATTCGTGCCCCGGAATCTCCGTGACCGCGTGATGCCCGGTCCCCGGGCCCGTCACCGGAAGGGCCGGCGAGGTCGCGGCCGTGTAGAGGCTGTGGAGGGCGAACTGGCCGCCCAGCAGCCCGCCCAGGATGGTCGCCAGCGACCGTTCGTGCCCGGCCAGCACCAGCGTCACCGCCAGCACCCCGGCGAAACCCGCGAGCATCGCCCAGAGCGGGATCTCGGCGGTCGAGGTCAGCTCGTGCCCGACGCTCGCCAGCGTCACGCAGACGGTGGCGAACGCCACCGCCCGTGAGCTCCGGAAGAGCGGTCTCTGCGGCTGCGGAGGGAGCGCGGACATGGCGCCGACCATCGTCCCACCAACCCCTCGCGATCTCTATACCACCCCGGGGAACCGGGGTCCCGCGGGCGGCGGCTCAGTCGTCGGCGGGGAGGGTGAAGAGGCGGATGTACTCCTCGCGGAACTCGGCCGGTTCCTCCTCGGGTTTGACACGACGCCCCGCACTATGGCTCTATTGTGCTAGTTAACTAGATGAATGGAGCTTCTGGTGATCGAGTTCCATCTGGACGGGAGGTCGGGGGTCTCGCCGTACCTGCAACTGGTCCGGCAGGTCCGGCAGGCGCTCCGGCTCGGGCTGCTCCGCGAGGGCGACCAGCTCCCCACGGTCAAGGAGGTGGTGGCGGGACTGGCGATCAACCCCAACACCGTCCTCAAGGCGTACCGGGAGCTCGAACGGGACGGGCTGGTCGCGGCGCGGCCCGGGGTCGGGACGTTCGTGACGGCGACGCTCGCCGACGCCTCCCTGGCCGCGCACGAGCCGCTGCGCCAAGAACTGCGTCGCTGGCTGGCCAAGGCGCGCCGGGCCGGCCTGGACGACGAGAGCATCGAGGCGGTCTTCATGACGACCTTTCGCGAGGCCGCCGAAGAGGAGGACATAGCGTGAGCGAACGTGTCGTTCTGGAGGCCCGGGGCCTGGGCAAGAGATACGGGCGGCGCTGGGCGCTGACCGACTGCGATCTGGAGATCCCCGGCGGGCACGTGGTGGGCCTCGTCGGGCCGAACGGGGCGGGCAAGACGACCCTGCTGAACCTGGCCGTCGGGCAGCTCGCACCGGACGCGGGAAGCGTCCGCGTGCTCGGTGGCGACCCGGCCGGCGGCCCGGAGCAGATGGCCAAGGTCGGGTTCGTCGCCCAGGACACCCCCACCTACGCGGGGCTCACCGTCGCCGACCACCTGGAGCTGGGGGCCCGGCTCAACCCCGCGTGGGACGCCGCGCTGGCGCGCGAGCGCGTCGAGCGGCTCGGGCTCGACCCGCGGCGCAAGGCGAGCAAGCTGTCCGGAGGCCAGCGGGCGCAGCTCGCGCTGACCCTCGGCATCGCCAAGCGGCCCGAGCTGCTGATCCTGGACGAGCCCGTGGCCGCGCTCGACCCGCTCGCGCGGCGCGAGTTCCTGCAGAGCCTGATGGAGACCGTCGCCGAGCACGGGCTCAGCGTCCTGCTGTCCTCCCACCTGGTGTCCGACCTGGAACGGGCCTGCGACTACCTGATCGTGCTCGTGGACTCCCGGGTCCGGGTGGCGGGCGAGATCGAGACGCTGCTGGCCACCCACCACCGGCTCACCGGGCCGCGCAGGGACGCCGGCAGGCTGCCGTCCGACCAGCACGTCGTGTCCGCCAGCCACACCGACCGGCAGAGCACCTACGTCGTGCGCACCGACGGGCCGATCCACGACCCCGCCTGGACGGTCAGCCAGGTCGGCCTCGAAGACCTCGTGCTGGCGTACATGGACACCACCGCGAGCGACCGCGACCGCCCCGCCCTGGAGGTGCTGTGATGATCTGGCTGACCTGGCGCCAGTTCCGGGTGCAGGCCCTCGCGGGCGGCGGCGCGCTCGCGCTGCTGGCGATCGTCCTGGGCGTGACCGGGCCGGACCTCGCGGACGACTACGCATCCGGCCTGGCCACGTGTGGCGACGCGGAGGACTGCGAGAGGTTCGCCGAGTCCTTCTTCGCCGATCACCAGCCCGCGTTCCTCGGCCTCCTCGCCATCGTGCTGCTCACCCCGGCGCTCGTCGGGCTCTTCTGGGGCGCGCCGCTGATCGCCCGCGAGGTCGAGGCGGGCACGCACCGGCTGGTGTGGAACCAGAGCGTGACCCGGACCCGCTGGCTGGCGGTCAAGCTCGCCGTCACCGGCTCGGTGGCGATGCTCCTCACCGGGCTGGCCGCCTTCGCGGTCGACTGGTGGGCCGAACCGCTCGACGAGGCCGCCGGGCTGGAGGCCGCGCGGATGACCCCGCTGATGTTCGACGGGCGCGGCATCGCGCCGATGGGGTACGCGGCCTTCGCGTTCACCCTCGGCGTGGCCGTCGGGCTGCTGACCCGGCGCACGCTCGCGGCGATGGCCGTCACGCTCGCCGTCTTCGCCGTCGTGCAGATCGCGATGCCGCTGGTGGTGCGGGAGCGGCTGCTGCCGCCCACCAACGTCACCACGGAGATCACCCGCGCCAACCTCGGCGGGTTCATGTCCAGAGGGCCGGGCATGCCGATCAAGCTGACGGTCAAGCCCGACGACCCCGGAGCGTGGATGCTGACCAACGAGACCGTGGACAGGTCGGGCAAGGTCGTCGACACGGTGCCCATGAAGATGGGCGTGGGACCCTGCACGGAGCAAAGGGCGCCGGGGCCGCCCGGGCCCGCGGCGGAGTGCCTGGCCGAGATCAAGCGGCTCGGGTACCGGCAGAAGCTCGTCTACCACGGCTCGGACCGCTTCTGGCCTCTCCAGTGGGCCGAGACCGGCGTCTACGCGGTCCTGAGCCTCGGCCTGGCGGGATTCTGCTTCTACCGGATCCGCCGCAACCTGTCATGACGGCCTGGGGGCCGTCCACGTGAAGGAGGGCGGCCGGCGCTCGTGGAAGGCGGCTATGCCCTCGTGCATGTCGCCGGACGGGCCGCCGGCCTCCCTCATCCACTGGAGGGTGAGCGTGTCCGCGTCGCCGCCCGCGCCGAGCGCGGTGACGATCTCCTTCGTGGCCCGCTGGGTGAGCAGGGAACGGGACGCCAGCGTGGCCGCGAACGCCGCGACCCGCTCGCGCAGGGCCGTCCCGTCCTCCACGACCTCGTCCAGAAGGCCGATGCGCAGGGCGTGGGACGCGGAGACGAGCTCGGCGGAGTAGAGCAGGAACTATCCACCCCGGGTCTCTGACCAGGGGCCGGACGGCCGATAGTCGCTCTGACCTCGCTTCTCTCCTCCGATCAGTTCCGATCGTTTCCCGGCTTTCCCGGACCTCTGGCGGAACTGAGACGGAACTGAGAGCGCGCGGTCCGCCGCGCGGGCACGCCCCGCCGCGCCAGACATGAAGCGGCCCCGACCTAGTGACCTCACCACCGGCCGGGGCCTTGATCCGGACAACGGAGGTCCGAACCCATGAACGAGAAGCCTATCCGTCCCACCCCCGCCCAGTGGCCCGGCGGCGAGCTTGAGGCCGTCCGTGCCGCCGCGGCGGCGGCCGAGCGCGCCGACCGCCGCGCCCAGTTCGAGCGGCTCCAGCCGTGGACGCGCGAGCGCATCGAGTACCTCGCCGAAGCGCTGGAGGTCGAGGTGCCCGACGACAACGCCGAGTACGCCTCCGCGTACCGGCTGGGGTACCTCACCGGCGCCGTCAGGGCACTGCTGTGGGAGTTCGGCCTCATCGAGGACGACGAGCGATGAGCACCGGCATGGACGAGGACGTGGCCCGGTTCCTGCTTGAGACCGCCCGGCAGCTCGCGCTGATCGCCCAGCAGATGATCGTCACGGTCGAACTCGCCGAGGAGGGCGGGGTGCTGCCCAGCACGGGCGGCACGGCCGGTCAGCGCCGGGAGCGCCGTCACCTGCGCCCGGTGAAGGACGAGTAGCCCGGGGAAGGGCACCACGAGAGCCCCGCACGGCCTGCCGGTCGGCGGGGCTCCCGCACGTCACGCAGGGTCCGGCCCGCACGCGCGGGGGCGGTCAAATGCTCAAATTAAAGCAATTAAGCAAGACGAGGTCCGGCCCGCACGCGCGGGGGCGGTCATCAGCATGCGGAAATTTCCGCACCCTCCCAGAAGTCCGGCCCGCACGCGCGGGGGCGGTCAGCTGACCTTCGGAAAATTTTCCGAAGGTCCCAGGTCCGGCCCGCACGCGCGGGGGCGGTCATCAGCATGTCGGAATTTCGACACCCTCCCAGAAGTCCGGCCCGCACGCGCGGGGGCGGGAACTTACAACTAGTTGTAAGTTCGGGATCGCTCAGGTCCGGCCCGCACGCGCGGGGGCGGAAATACCGAACCGGTGTACGTCGCACTGTAGGAGGTTCCCACGTGGTCCAATTCCAGGCCGGGCAACGCCTGACCGCCGAAGCGCTCAACTCCCTGGCCGAGATCCTCGGCAACGTCCAGGGCATCACCGTGGGCATGGTGACGATCACCCCCGTGGCGGGCGTGGTCACCTCGCAGACGGTCACCGGGCTCACCACCCCCGGCACGAACTTCGCCGCGTTCGTCACGGCGAGCACCGGGGTCCCCGGGACCGTGGAAGAGGTGAGTGCGTCCGAGGTCACCGCCACCCAGCTCACCGTCAACCTCATGCGGTCCAACACCACCAACACGGGCGTGTGGTGGGTCCACATCGGATACAGCTAGGGCGGGCTGAGAGATATCAGCTGATATCTCTTCCGCGGCCGGTCCGCCTACTCGGCGCCGTCCTGGTCGTCTCCGGCCGGCGGCTTGACGAACGTCCCACGGCCCTTCACCGCCCGCAGAAGCCCCTCCGCCTTGAGCAGCGCGAGCGCCTTCTCCACCGTCGCGCGTGCCACGCCCAGATCCTCGCTGAGCTTGGGCACGGACGGGATGCGCCGATCCACCTCGTACGAGCCATCGGCGACACGCGACCTGATCAGGTTGGCCACCTGAACATAGATCGGGTCCGGCCCGTCGAAGTCGATCTCACCCACCATGAAACCGTATGTGACCTGCGGTAATGCTATGAAAGCGCAGGAAGCACTAGGAAGGTCTAGGAAGGTTGGCTACGCTGTGCGGCACGCACCCGACAGGAGACGGAGCGATGGACGGCGGACCCCCGGCACGACTCTTCGAGCTGCAGAACGCGCTGCACCGGCACGGCCTGGACGCGACCCTCACCGCCCGCGGACTGGTCGTCCGCAACTACCACGCCCCCGGCTGCTGCATCGACAACCCCTGCGCCGCCGACACCATCACCTGCCGCCCCCGCCACGACGACGGCGACCGGCTCTGGTTCTACACCTCGTGGAACCACCCGTTCGCCGAAGCCGACCCCGCCCGCATCCCCGACGCCGCCCTCGCCGTCCGGTCCTACCTGACCCGCGACTACGGCTGGATATCCGGCCCCATGTAGAGGCCGCGGACGGCGGAACCGGCCGACCTGCGGCGCGCACCCCGGCCCATCACGCTCTCATCTCCCCTACCCCCCTGGGCAGGGCCCCCTCACGAGGTGTGCCCGAACGTCGAGGAAAGCAAATCGCGGTGCGTACGGGTCTGGGACTCCCGGGCCGTGACGTTCCGTACCCGTAACGAACAGGTCACAACGACCTGAAGTTCCGTACCAGATCTCTCGCGCTAACCCCCGACGCTCGAGAACCCCCAGGTAGGGGCCCTGCCCCCACCCCTGGCGGGATCACTTCTCGCCTGGCCTGAGGATGCCTGGATGTGGTTCGGGCTCTCGACGTCGGCGCGGACGCGAGGCGTTGAGCCTTGCCGCGTTCTCCTTGCCGGTCTTGGTGGCGTGGCATGGGGTGCAGACGGCTTGGAGGTTGTTCGGGTCGTGGTTGTCGCCGGGCTGGATGTGGTCGACCTCGGTCGCCCGTCCTTGGCAGCGTGGCCCCTGGATGCGGCAGGTGTGGCCGTCGCGCTCTAGGACGGCCCGGCGTAGGCGGGGCCACTGTGGGGGTAGGGGGGTGCGTCTCCAAGGGCCTGAGGGCTTGCTGGCGTAGGGCATCGGGTCACCTCGGGTGTGGTCTGTCCGTCGTCGCCGCACACCGTGCAGGTCATGCCGCGCGGTGTCCGGGGAGCCGGTCGGGCGGCGTGGTGGAGCACCGTGCGAGCCGCGCCAGGGTGACCCCGGCCGGGGCGCCGTCGACGTCCTCGGCGGCCAGGACGAGCACCTGCCAGTAGTCGTACAGCTCGACCCCGGCCGGGGCCGCCGACCGCAGTTCCTCGTGTGAGGGCGTGCGGTCGGCGGTCTCGGTCCAGGTGTCCAGGACGGTCACGACGCCACCGTGACCTTGTATGCGCGGTCGGCGTCGACCAGGGCGGCGCCGGCGAACGTGCTGACGGCGCAGATCTCGGCGAGCTTGGAGGCGTCGAAGTCGCGGACGACCCGCAGCGTGAACCCGTCCTGAGTGCTGATCGCCGAGTCGACGCTGGCGACCTGGACGGGCGCCCGGTTGCCCATGACGAACGCCGACCGGTGGTAGGCGCACAGAGACCCGGCGGTCAGGGTGTTGGACTTCACCAGGTTGAACCCGGCGTAGCGGCCGATCGTGGCGTCCTGGATGGCGCTGGGGGTGCCCAGCGCTGAGGCGTCCTCGATGGCCGGGTAGTCCAGCAGGGCCCGCGCGGCGGCCGGGGACACCGCACACCACCGGTTCCCGGCCTCGACGTCGACCTCGTCGAGGGCCTGCCCGGCGTCCTTGATCGCGGCCGCGTAGTCGTCGGCGGTGGGGGTCGCCGGTACGGTCGCGTCGGCGACGAGGGCGTTGATCGCGTCGGCGATGTACTGCTCGCTCTTGCGAGCTACGGCCTGGACGGCGGGCTGCAGGACCTGGGCGCCGAAGTCCTCCAGGTTCAGGGCCAGGTCCTCGTCGGTGAGCGTGGCCGCGCTGTAGATGTGGTTGACGACCAGGGGCACGCCGGTCTCGCCGATGGTGTCGAGGGTGATGGTGGCGCCGGGGGTCGACTGGACGTTCGCGGTCCGGTTGGCGCGGACGCGGACGGTGATGGTGTCGCCGGACGAGCCGCCGAACTCGGTTCCGGCCACGCGCTCCACGGTGCGGGGCAGGACGACGGACCGGTGCAGCAGCGGAATCGCCAGGCGGGCAATGATTGAGCTGTTGAGCATGGCCACGACGGGCACTCCTGTTGGTGTTGGTGATGGTCGGTGGTCCCCGTCGCGGGGTGCCGGTGGCCCATCGCGGGCCTAGCGGCGGATGATGCGCTCGGCGAGCTTGTCGACGTCGAGTCCCTCGCCGCGTGAGGCGCCGGGAGTCAGCCGCTCCTTGGGGCGCCCGAACGGGCTGGCGGTGGTGCCGGTAGGCGCACCGAACGCGGCCAGCAGGTCGTCGGCGTCGGCCTCCAGCTCCTCCCGGGTCGTGCCGGTGAGGCGTTTGGCCTGCGCGTCGGTGAGTCCCTTGGCCCGTGCGACGTCGGCGCGCAGCTGCGCGGCTTCGATGTCGGCGAGTCGGCGGTTCGCGTCGGCGAGGGCCTTTTCCGCTTGGCGTCGCGCTTCGCGTTCGGCCTTGAGTGCCTTGATCCCGCTCTCGCCGAGTGTCTCGTCGGCGTCCTGTTCGGTGCCGGTGGTGTTCTGTTCGTCAGCCATCGCAGCTACTCCCGTCATCGCGACGTCACCGGCAATTCTACGCCTGTTGAATTGCCGGTGACGAGCGACTGGCCGCGCCTTATGCGGCGGTGGTGAACTCGTGTTCGCGGGTCATGTGGTCGGCGCACGTCCGGCAGGCTCGGCGCGGCTCGTTGGTGCACTCGGGCACGGCGCACGTGCCAACCCCACCGGGCGGGGGGTGACCGGAACCTCCGGAACCTCTGGAACTTTGCTGGTCAGAGTGGGTGTCACCGGTTCCGGTTCCGTTCGCGTGTCCGGAACCGGAACCGGGGACACCCTCGTTGACCTGCGAGGTTCCGGAGGTTCCGGAAGTTCCACTCCCCTCCTGCCGTGGGGGGAGGTAGCGGCTCCACGCGTCGTGTAGATGCTCTCGGCGGTACCCCTGCAACGCCACGCCGTTGATCTTCACCTTCGTCGACGAGACGCCGTAGGGCTTGAGCATCTTGGCCAGATCACGGGCGTTGAACGCGCGGCCGTACCAGTCCGCCCATGGCGCTTCGTCGAGCTTGTGGAGCGCTTCCAGGATGTCGGTGCCGTGCATCGCTTCGGCGTCTCCGAACACCTCGCGGAGGTCGGCCAGGAGCCGCACACCGGCCGAGGTGTCTTCCTCAGCCTGCCCGGTCAGTGTCTTGCACGCCTTGCGTGCCCGGTCGGGCCAGTCACCGCCGGCCTCGTCGGCGACGGCGATGAGCGGCTCCCAGTTGTCAGCCGCCCGGTCCTCCACGGGCATGGCGGGCTCGGCGTCGGTGAGGGCGTCCAGGCGGCCCCGTATCCACGCGGTGATGCGGTCGCGCAGCTCGTGCAGTGCGGGGGCGTCGCGGCGCGTACGGAACGGCTGGACGCGCTCACGGGGCGCGCGCCGCCGCATGCGGATGATGACGGCCCGGTCCTCGATCGTGTCGGGCAGCGACCCGATACCGGCCAGGGCCGCCATGGCGAACGTGGGGCAGTGCTCGGGCTGCCGCAGCGCGGCGTCCCACCGGACGTACGGGCGGCCGCGCTGATGCCCGGCGTTGATCAGCCCGCGCAAGTCCTCGTGGTTGTCGGCCGCCTTCTTGCCGAACACGGTGTCGGCCTCGTCGAGCAGCAACGTCGGCGGGTCGTCGTCGATCGACCGGACGAGGGCGGCCGGGGAGATGTTCACCGTGATGAGCGGGTTGTGGCACGTCTCGGTGATGACGTCCATCAGCCGGGACTTGCCGCACCGCTTCTCCGGCGCGGTGATGGCGAGGCGGGTGGCGTGCTGCCACGCGGGTTGTGCGTGCGTCGCGGCGGTCCACAGGGTGACCGCGTCGTATGCCTCATCGGATGGGAGGATGACGTACCGGACGAACGCGGCGCGCAGCTCGTCGAGCAGTGCCGCGCCGTGGAGGGGGACGTCGAAGTCGTTCAGGTTCACGTGGCACCACCGATCTTGCGGCGCGCGGACTCCACCGTCCGCCACGCTTGACGCTCGTCGTGTCCCGGTCCCACGGCGGCGGCCACCAGGTCCGCGAGGTCATCGTCGTGACCCTCCCGGATGGCCGTGCACGCGGCCCAGTACAGGCCGCGATTCCGGTTGCCCTCCGGCTGCTGGGCCATCCAGGCGACTAGTCCCTTGATGCCGCTGCCTCGACGGCGCGGCGGCCGGGGCGCGGCCGGGCGCGGCGGGTCGAGTAGCCGTGCGGCGCTCGGCCAGTCGAGGACGCCGGACGCGCGGCGCTGGTCGAGCAGCTCATACGCCCGTCCGTGCACGGTCGAGGGCGGGGCGAGGACGTATCCGCCGGTGGCCTTGAAGTCCAAGAAGTGGCGCTTGAGCGCGCCGCACCTCTGCCCGGTCCCCGCGAAGTAGGTGTGTAGTCCGCCGGAAGGCGTCCGCACGAGTGCCAGCGCGCCGGCGAGCAGCCCGGCGCGCTTGAGCCGGTTGAACGCTGCGTACCCGTTCCCGGCTTCCTTCACGTCGACGTCGAGGACGTCGACGGCCGGGGCACCGGTGGCTATGGCCACGTTCGCCGCGGGCATCCGGCGCCACCACTCGCCGATCACGTCCGGGTCGGTGGTGGCGTCCTTGAAGCCGTGCACGGTCGCCGGTTCCTTGCTCTGCGGCTTGCAGGGGAACACCGGCCATCCTCGTGCGGCGTAGTCGAAGGCGGCGCGCAGTCGTAGACTGGGCGTGACGTAGCCGCCGCCCAGCTGCTCGTCTTCGACCGCCCCGGGATCGCCGTCCTCGGGGCGGTTCTCGTTCGTGGTCATCGGGTGGCGCTCCCGCCCGTCTCGGCGTAGCGCTCGTTCTCCCACGCGATGACGTCGGCCAGCTTGTACCGGGCGTGTCGGCCGATCTTCATGTACCGGGGGCCGGTGCCCTCGCTGTTCCAGGAGTAGACCGTTCTCACCGGCACGCCGAACCGTTCGGCCAGGTCCTCGATGGTCAGGTGCTTCTCTGTCACCACGTCTCCAGATTCGTCGGATCGACAACTAGATTCGTCGATCTTCCAAGCGTCACAGGTAGCTTGCGGTAGTCGCTGGACGCTTGTCAACTCGCCGTGTACGTTCGTTGATATGACGAAACCAGAGCGACCCACACCTAGCGATGTGGTCGGCGCGCGCGTCCGGGAGGTGCGTAAGCGGCGCGGCTGGACGGCGGCCCAGCTCGCCGCGCGCTGCACCGAGGCCGGCGCCCCCGAGATCACGGCATCGGTCGTCACCGACCTGGAGACCGGACGCCGAGACAAGACCACCGGCCGCCGCCGCCGCAACATCACCGTCGACGAACTGCTCGCGCTCGCCCTCGCGCTCGACGTCGCCCCGGTCCACCTGCTCGCACCACTGAAGGAGGGCGCCTACTGGGTGACCCCCGGCCGTGCGGTCAAGGTCGGGCTACTCCGGCACTGGATCCGGGGGCACGAACCGTTGTCCGACAAGACCGACCGGCGGACGTTCTTCGGTGAGGTCCCCGAGCAGGAATGGCAGCCACCGCCCCCACCCGACGCCGAGGCCATGCGGCAGTTCATGGAGTTCGTGCGCTCCCAGCAGGACGGGGCCTGACCGTGGCGCGCGTCAAAGACCTGTGGTGGACGTCCAGCTCGCCGCGGCGCAAGACGGCGCGGCACCCGGACAACGGCGGGAAGAAGGACGCCAAGCGGTATCTCGCATGCTGGATCGGGCCGGACGGTCGGGAGCGGACGAGGGCGTTCCCGGACAATGCGAGGGGGAAGGCGAAGCGGTACGCCGAGGACATGGAGGCGGACGCGCGGCGCGGTACGTACGTCGAGCCGAGAGCGGCCCGGACGACCGTGCGGGAGTGGTGCGCGACGTGGCTTGCGGGCTACCGGACGCGGCGGCCGAAGACCGTGCGATCGGCGCAGGTGCACATCGCCAAGATCCTCGACGAGTTCGGCGATCTGCCGCTGTCGGCCGTCCGGCCGTCCCACGTGCGGGCATGGTGCGCGCGACTCAAGGACGAGGGCGCGGCCCCGTCCTACGTGCACGCCCTGCACGGGCGTCTCTCCCAGATCATGGGCGACGCCGTGCATGACGGCCTACTTGTCCGATCCCCATGCTCCCGGCGGACGTCCCCGGGCGCCGGGAAGCAACGGCCGTACGTCGCGACCACGGCGCAGGTGTGGGCGCTCTATGACGCGATGGGGGAGCGGTACCGGGCGGCCGTCCTGCTGGCCGCGTTCGCCGGCCTGCGCGTCGCCGAGGCGTGCGGCCTGCGCGTCGCCGATGTCGACTTCCTGCGGGGCGTGATCTCCCCGGCCGTCCAGTACCCGGCCGACGAACTCAAGACCGAGGTGTCCCGGACGCCCATCCCCATACCGCGCCTGCTCGCCGAGCATCTGTCGGCGCAGGTGGCCGCGTACCCGGCCGAGACGATCCTGACGAGCACACGCGGCGGTCAGCTCGCGCCCCGGACGCTCGATGACGCGTTCGCTGCGGCGCGCGACAAGGTAGCGGGGCTCCCGGACGGGTTCCGGTACCACGACCTACGGCACTACTTCGCGTCGCTGCTGATCGCGTCCGGCGCGGACGTGAAGACCGTTCAGGCTCGGCTACGGCACGCGTCGGCCAAGACGACGCTCGACACCTACGCGCACTTGTGGCCCGACCGGGACGAGTCGACCCGGGCGGCCGTCGAGGCGGTTCTGGCCGCTCGCGCGGAACAGAGCCGGAACCAGGGTGAGGCGCGGTGATGAAGCGCGAGGTCAGGCGGCCTGCGGGACATGCCGCGCCGAGTAGAGCAGGTACTTGGCGGACGAGGCGCCGACCTGCCGGACGAGCCGCCGCGTCGCCGACAGCGGGTAGACGATGCCGAGCCGGGCCGGGGTGATGCCGAAGCGCGCCCCGGCGGTGGCGAACCGCAGGTCGCAGGCCAGGGCGAGCTGGCAGCCGCCGCCCACGCAGAAGCCCTCGATGGCCGCGATGGTCGGCTTGGGGAACGCGGCCAGGGCCTCCTCGGCGACGGTGGAGGGGTGCGGGTCGCCGCGCCGCCCGATCTCGGCGAGCTCGCCGATGTCGGCGCCGGCCGAGAAGTCGCCGCCCGCGCCGGTCAGCACCACCACCCGGACGGACGGGTCGGCCGCGAAGCCGTCCAGCAGGACGGGCAGCCGCAGCCACATGGCGGTGCTCATGGCGTTGCGCTTGCCCGGCCGGTCGATGGTCAGGGTCGCGACCCCGTCGGCGACCTCGCCCCGCAGCCACTGGTCGGCGGTCATCCGCCCCCTCCTCGTTCACGATGCGCCGCAATCGTAGGGTGCGGCGATCTCGGGGTCCGACTCCGCCCTGGGGACGACCCGTCTCCTCCCGCCGTCCACCCAAGGGTGAGCTGCGATACACCACCTGTGGGTGAGGAATTCGCGCGGGCCACGACGGATTCTTGATAGCGGGCGGCTTCGGATGATCGGAGTCTGTTGTGCCACAAAGCACGCGGGTCTTCTGGCTCGACGACGCCCCGGCCGCGTCCGCCGCGCGTGCGGGCGCCAAGGCCGCGAACCTCGCGACCGCCGCCCTGCACGACCTGCCGGTGCTGCCCGGTTTCGTGATCCCCGTACGGCCGGGTGACGGCGCGCACGATCTGCGCGCCGCCTGGGAACGGCTGTCGGCCGGCGGGCGCCGGACGCTGGTGGTCCGATCCTCCTCGACGCTGGAGGACGGCGCCGTGTCGTCGATGGCGGGCCGGTTCGTCTCGGTGCTGGACGTCGAGGGCTGGCCGGCCTTCCTCACGGCGGTGGACGAGGTGCGGGCGTCCGCGTCCGGGCCGGGCACGATGGCCGTCCTGGTCCAGCCGCAGCTCGACGCCGCCGCCGGCGGGGTGATGTTCGGCGCCGACCCGGTGGACGGCCGCACCGACCGGGTGATCGTGTCGGCCACGCCCGGCGGTCCCGCGGCGCTGGTCGGCGGCGAGGTGAACGGTACGCGGTACGCGCTGACCCGGCGCGGGCGCCTCGTCTCGGTGGAGCACGACAGCGGACCCGCCGAGGGGGAGGGCCCGCTCGGCCGGTCGCAACTGCGCGCCCTCGCCAGGCTGGCGGCGCGGGCGGCGTCGGTGTTCGGCGGGCCGCAGGACGTCGAGTTCGCCTTCGAGGGCGACGGGCGGCTGTGGCTGCTGCAAAGCCGTCCCGTGACGGCGCTGGCCCCGCCGCCGCCCCGCCGCGCGCCGCTGCTGGGCCCCGGCCCGGTGGCGGAGACGCTGCCCGACCCGCTGTCCCCCCTTGAAGAGGACCTGTGGCTGGTACCGCTGGACCGGGGCCTCGGTGAGGCGCTGGCCACCGCGGGCGCCGTGTCGCGCCGCGCGTTGCGCAAAAGCCCCACGGTCGTCTCGGTCGGCGGGCGGGCCGCCGCGGACCTGCGCCGGCTCGGCGCCGCGCCCGGACGGCGGCGCACCTGGGCGCGGCTGGTCAACCCGGTGCCCGCCGTCCGCAGGCTGGCGGTGGCCTGGCAGGTGGGACGGCTGCGCGCGCAGCTTCCCGACCTGGCCGCCGAGACCGCCGCCACCGTCGACGCCGACCTCGCCGCCGTCCCGCCGCTGAAGGACCTGACCGGCGCCGAGCTGACCACGGCCCTGCGCTGGACGCGCGCCACGCTCACGTCCCTGCACGGCCTGGAGGCGCTCGCCGGCTCCCTCCTCGGCGGCACGGGCGACACGACGACGGCGGCGGCCCAAGGACTGGCCGCGCTGAGCCGAGCGCGCGCCGCCGGTCAGGACGACGCGCGGATCCTCGTGGAGAACCCCGCCGTCCTGGCCCTCACACCGCCGTCCATCGGCGACCGGGAGCTGCCGCCCACCGACGGCAACGCGCCAACGTTCGGGGGCACGGGCCCGCTGGGCGCCCGCGAGTCGCTGCGCCTGCGGATCCGCTGGGTGCAGGAGCTGGCCGGGCGGCTCGCGTGGGAGGCCGCCGGGCGGCTCGTCGCGGACGGCGCGCTGGCGCGCCCGGAGGCCGTGCGCGTGCTGCGCTTCGCTGAACTGGTCGCGGCGTTCGAGGGCGGCGCGCTCCCCGCCGACCTCGAACGCCGTGCCGCTCCGCCGCGCACGGCGCCGCTGCCCGCGGCGTTCCGGCTGGCGGGGGAGCGGATCGTGGCCGAGTCCTCGCCGTCCGGGGACGGCGGGCAGCCCGCGGGCGGCGGGCGGGGGTCCGGGTGGGTGCACAGCGCACTCGGGGAGGGCGCGGACGCTCCGCCCGCGGGCTCGGTGCTGGTGGTGCGGACGCTGGCGCCGTCACTCGCCGCCTACCTGCCGTCCCTCGCGGGGATCGTCGCCGAGACCGGCAGCCCGCTGTCGCACCTGGCGATCCTGGCGCGCGAGATGGGCGTGCCGACGGTCGTGGGGATGCGGGGCGCGCTCGACCGGTTCCCGCCCGGCACCCGGGTCCTCGTGGACGGCGACACCGGCACGGTCGAGACCCTGCCGGCCCGCGAGAAGGAGGCGGCATGAGAAGGCTCGTCTATGCCGGGCTGGGGCTGATGGTGCTCGCCACCGGCGGGTACCTGGTCGTCTACCTCGCCCGATGGGAGTGGCAGCGCTCGCTGATGGCCGGTCAGCTGCTGCTGGTGTGCCTGATCGTGCTGGTGGCGGTGGCCGGCGCGCACCGGCTGCGGTCGCTGGAGCGGCGCATCGGCGAGCTGGCCGAGGGCCGTGCCGGCTCCGGCGCCCGTGCCGCCGACCCGTCCGGCCCGCGGCCCGTGGAGCCGGCCGGGGACGAGGCGCCCCGCTTCCGCTGGCTCGAAGCGGAGACGTACTCCTACAAGGTCTTCATCCCGGTCCTCCTCGGCGCCGGGATCATCGTGTCCGGGCTGGCGGCGCTCGTGGAACGCGCGGCCTCGGCCCTGGGACGGGGGCAGGCCACGTCCCGCGCCAGGGTCCCCGAGTCGCTGGCGCTGCCGCCGGGAGGCGTCCTGGCCGGGGCGCCGGAGACGGCGCCGGACGGGCGCGGGCTCAAGGTGCGCCTGCTGGGCGGGGGGATCATGCTCCTGCTGGCGGGTTTCGCCGTCGTCGAGCTGGCCGATCACACCCAGGACCGCCCCGACCCGCCCATGCGCGAGGCGGTCAGCACGCTGATCATCCAGGCTCAGACGCACGGGCGGACGGGCGCCGCCACGACCGACCCCCTCGCGACGAGGCTGTGGGAATACTGCCGGGGCTCCACCCGCCCCTACCTGCAAGGCGGCGGGCTCGTACCGCTCGGCGGGCAGCGGTACGCGCTCGTCGTGCAACCCGCCCTGGGTGAGCATGCGATGCGCCGTTTGCGGGGATGCCTTGAGGACGCGGTCGTCGATCATGGGCGGTTCTCGGTCGTGTCCGTCCGGCACGGCGGCTGATCAGAACCCCGGGCGCGGATTCGGAGTCATACGGGGTGTCCGAGGCACGAAATCCGAGGCTTCACGCGACCGCATGAGGGGGAACGTACTCATGGGCCACCCGGCGCGAAGGATCGCCGGACGGGGGAATGCGGAACGGGTGTTGTGTGCTGTACTGTCGTGATAGCGCCTTTAGGTCGCCGCCTCATATCGGTTGGGCGGTGAGGGCGCCCTTTCCCCGCCCGGGCCATCTGAGAGCCCGGTGAGTGTGTTCCCCCATTCGTCCGAGTCCGGGGGTACGTGCGAACCCGCATCCCGGACCACCGCATCAAGGGAGCCGTCGACAGCCCGGTGAACCGAGCTGCAGCTTTCGCATTCCCTCCGCGTACAGGCGGCGCACAGGCGAACCGTACGCGGAGGCAGACCCCGGGCACAGCGCGCTAGGGCGCGCCGCCCGAGAAGGGATCTTCATGCCCACCACCATCACGACCGGACGCGCGACGGCCGTGCCGAAGCAGGCCACCCGCAGGCGCGCGGCGCGTCCCGCGCGGCAGGCCGGAACGGCACCCGCCGCCCAGCGGCCCAGGCAGGCCCGTGAGGCCCGGCCGGCGGGCCAGGCGCAGGCCGCGCGCCCCGATCGCCAGACCGCCGAAGAGCGGGTCGTCCGATTCCAGGGCGTGCTGTCCGTCCAGGACAAGCACGCGTTCGTGCGGACGGAGGGCTACCTGCCCGGCCCGTCCGACGTCTTCCTCTCGCCGGCCCAGGTGAAGGCGAGCCACCTGCGCCCCGGTGACGTCGTCACCGGCACGGCACGCCCGCCGCGTTCCAACCGGGAGAAGCACCACTCCCTCGTCGAGGTCGAGTCCGTCAACGGGGGCACGCCCGAGGAGGCCGCGGAGCGCCCCGAGTTCGGGAAGCTGACCCCGCTGTTCCCGCAGGAGCGCCTGCGGCTGGACACCGGCGCGCTCGCGCCCCGCGTCATCGACCTGATCGCCCCCATCGGCAAGGGCCAGCGCGGCCTGATCGTCTCCCCGCCCAAGGTCGGCAAGACGATGGTGCTCGCGGCCCTGGCCAACGCCATCGCCACCGGCAACCCCGAGACCCACCTCATGGTCGTGCTCATCGACGAGCGTCCCGAGGAGGTCACCGACATGCAGCGGTCGGTGCGCGGCGAGGTGCTGCACTCCACCTTCGACCGTCCCGCCTCCGACCACACGGCGCTGGCCGAACTGGCCGTCGAGCGCGCCAAGCGGCTCGTCGAGCAGGGCCGCGACGTGGTCATCCTGCTCGACTCGATCACGCGGCTCGGCCGCGCCTACAACCTTGAGGCGCCGTCCAGCAGCCGCATCCTGGCCGGCGGCGTGGCCACCACCGCGCTGTACCCGCCCAAGAAGTTCTTCGGCGCCGCGCGCAACATCGAGAACGGCGGCTCGCTGACCATCCTGGCGACCGCGCTGGTCGACACCGGCTCCCGGATGGACGACGTGTTCTTCGAGGAGTTCAAGGGCACCGGCAACATGGAGCTCAAGCTCGACCGCGGCCTGGCCGAGCGGCGCATCTTCCCCGCCGTCGACATCGAGGCCAGCGGCACCCGGCGCGAGGAACTGCTGATCCCGCGCGAGGAACTGGAGCTGAACTGGCGGCTGCGCCGCGCCCTGCACGGCCTCGACCGTCAGCAGGCCATCGAGATGCTGCTGGAGAAGATGAAGGGGACGAGTTCCAACGCCGAGTTCCTGCTCAAGGTGCAGCAGACCACCTGAGGCCGCTCTCGCCCTTTCCGGCCTCTATTCGGAGCGGAAGCTTTCCAGGACCCGTTCGTAGTGACGGTGTGCCGGCGTCCAGCGGGAGTCGGGGGCGGAGAAGGTGAACTCGTATCCGGCCGCGCGGCTGCGCAGCACGTGCATGCGATCGCCCTTCGTTCCCCAGGTGAACTCCCACTCCGCGGCGGTCTCGTCCGTCCCGTCGGTACGCAGCGCCGCCGGGCGGTCGCCGGGCGGCAGCGCCTCCAGCCGCAGCAGGCGGTAGCCGGGGTAGCCTCCGGATTCCGCGGCCTCGAACTCGGTCGCGCGCAGGCCCGCCAGCGGGTCACCGCCGATCGGCATGATGCGCAGCAGCCTGTCGCCCTGCGGGTCCGTCCATTGGACGCCCGCGCCGTACTCCTCCCGCCGCCAGCCCCTCGGCACGTCCACCGAGTAGTCGGTGTACCCGAGAGACCCGGACGCCTCGCCGGCCTCGCGGTACGTGACCATCGCGGAGTCGCCGCTTTTGGCCACCGAGTCCCAGCGGGCGCTCCACGCCCCGAGGACGACGGCCGCGGCCGCGACGAGTCCCATGCAGGCGACCGCCCGCAGCCGCCCGCGTGTGAGGCGTCCTTTCGGCGCGGCCCTGGGCCTGGGCCGGGCCGTGCCCGCCGCCGTCTCCGGGCCGGTGCCCATCCTGATCTCGCCCAGCATGCGCGCCGCGTCCACGGCCCTGAGCCGGTGCCCCGGGTCCTGCCGCAGCAGGCCCTCGATGACCGGGGTCAGCGCGCCCGCCCTCGTCGGCGGGGCGTAGTCGCCCAGCAGCACCGCCAGCATGGACGCCAGCGCGTGGCCGCGCAGGAACGGCGACACCCCTTCCACGGCCGTGTAGAGGGTGGCGCCGAGCGACCACAGGTCCGAGGCGCGCACGCCGGGTTCGCCGCGGACCCGTTCCGGCGGCAGGTACGCGGGCGAGCCCTCGATCCCGGCGACCAGCGTCTCCTCCGGCTCCTGCGTCCTGTCCATGTGGACGGCGAGCCCGAAGTCGGTGAGCAGGATCCGGCCGTCGTCGCACAGCAGCACGTTGCTGGGCTTGACGTCGCGGTGCAGGATGCCCGCCTCGTGCGCCGCGTTCAGGACCGACAGGACGCTCTGCCCGATGCGGGCGGCGCGTTCGACGCGCAGCGGCCCGTTCTCGGCGATCTCCTGGTGCAGCGAGCGGGCGCGCAGGAACTCCATGACGATCCAGGGGCGCCCGTCCTCGATGACCACGTCGTGGACGTCCACCACGCCGGGGTGGCGCAGCGCGGCGGTCGCGCGGGCCTCCTCGATGAGCCGCCTGCACAGCAGCCTTCGCTCGCTTTGGGTGAACCGTTCGGGGAGGCGCACCTCCTTCACCGCCACGTCCCGGTCCAGCATTTCGTCGTGGGCCCGCCAGACGACGCCCATTCCGCCCCGGCCGGCCACCGAGAGCAGGTGATACCGCCGGGCCAGCGGTATCCACCGATCTCCCCCCATGGGGGTCGTTATGCGCGTGAATCGCCCAAGCAATGTCCTGGAACGTCACATCATTTCTTAACGGAAATCCTGGGCTCCGTGGTGGGGTGGCGGGCGGGCCGCCGTCCCTGTTCCGGCGGCGGGGCCGTGTCTGGCCACATGGCCAGCGGGTGGTCGAGGACGGTCCCGGGCGGCAGGTCCCGCCGTACGAACCATTCCGTGCCCATGACCTGGCGGAACAGGAGGCGGGGGAGGCGGGGCAGCGCCGCGGAGGCGCAGGCGGGGTCGCCGCCCGCCCGGTGGCCGGAGTGCGCGGCCATCGCCGCGCGCTTCATGGAGGAATACGCGCCGACCCGCACCCGATGTGTGATGTCGGCGCGCGAAGAATACGCGGTCCGGGGAGCCGCCCAGGACCGAAGAAAGGGGCCGAGGAATCGCAGGGCGCGCCGGAGGAAATCCCGGTCTAACGTCGCTTCCAAGACGACCGGTGTGCCCGCCAATTCCGCGGCCCTGACCCCGACACGGTGGACATGGACGTGGTCGGGGTGCCCGTACCCGCCGCCCGGGTCGTAGACGGTGAGCAGGTCGGCGTCCTCTTCGCGGAGGACCCCTGCCAGCACGCCGGCGGCGAGGTCGACGTTCGTGCGGGAGAAGCCGCCGAGCGCCTCCCCGTCCGGGCCGGAGTCCTCGTACCCGAGGACGACCACGCGTGCGCAGCCCAGCATGCCCGCCGGCGCGTCCGGCACGTCGGCGCGGACCGGCGCGCGCGGGCGCGGATCCAGGCAGGACGGCTCGCGTCCGGTCGCGGCGAGGACGAGGACCACCCGATGCCCCTCCGCCGCGAGCCGCGCCATGGTGCCCGCGGTCAGCAGCGCCTCGTCGCCTCGGTGGGCGTGGAAGAACACGCAGGTTCTGGGCACGGCACCGTGATGCCCGGCCGCGGTCGACGATCATTCCAGCGGATCGTCAAACCTGTTCCAGGCCCGCGCGGGCCTGGTGGGAAACGCCCCGCGGATGAGGCATGGGTCACATCGGGGCGCCGTTGAAGGCGGCGTGTCGCCGGTGCGCGGGCAGGTCTCCGCAGGCAGGAGGCCGGTTCCGGGGCGGCGGGAGCGCCTGCGGGAAGCCGCTTCCGGCCACGGACGGCCTTCTTACACGGCTCTTATCCGGGTACCGGCATGCTTGGCCGTAACGATTTCGCATCAGACGGGGGTAGTGGTGAGCGCAGGCGCGATGGCGTGGACGCCTCCGACGTGGGAGGAGATCGTCAGCGAGCACTCCACGAAGGTGTTCAGGCTGGCGTACCGCCTCACGGGCAACCGGCATGACGCGGAGGACCTGACACAGGACGTGTTCGTCCGGGTCTTCCGGTCCCTGTCCTCCTACACCCCCGGCACCTTCGAGGGCTGGCTGCACCGCATCACCACCAACCTGTTCCTCGACCGCGCCCGCCGCAAGCAGCGGATCCGGTTCGACGCGCTGGCCGACGACGCGGCCGAGCGGTTGCAGGGCCGGGAGCCGAGCCCCGCCCAGGCGTACGACGACCGTCACCTGGACGCCGACATCCAGCGCGCCCTGGACGCGCTGGCCCCCGAGTACCGGGCCGCCGTGGTGCTGTGCGACATCGAGGGCCTGACGTACGAGGAGATCGCCGCTTCGCTGGGCGTGAAGATGGGCACGGTGCGCAGCCGCATCCATCGCGGTCGCGCCCAGCTCCGCGCCGCCCTGGAGCACCGCCGCCCCGCCGACGTCTGCCTTTAGCCGACCTTCCCGACGTGTGAGAGCCATCACACGTGACCGGCCGGTAACTTCTGTCCTACCCTCGGGCCGTGGACCTCGTCTTCGACCGTCGCGGCGACGGCCCCCCGCTCGTCCTCCTGCACGGCATCGGGCATCGCCGGCAAGCCTGGGACCCCGTCATGGACGCGCTCGCCAAGGAGCGCGACGTCATCGCCGTCGATCTGCCGGGCTTCGGCGGCTCGCCGCCCCTCCCCGCCGGCACCCCGTACACCGTGGGCGCCACCATCGGCATCCTGACCGATCTCTTCGACCGCCTGGACCTGGGGCGTCCGCACATCGCGGGGAACTCGCTCGGTGGCCTGTTCGCCCTTGAGGCCGCCGACCGCGGCCTGGTCAGCTCGGCCACGGCGCTGTCCCCCGCGGGCTTCTACAACGCCAGGGAGCTGGCCTTCGCCGCCGCCGCGTTGCGCGCGTCCCGCCGCGCCGCCGCGCTTCCCGAGGCGCTGATGGCCCGGCTCGCCCGCTCCCCGCGCCGCCGCAGGGCCATGTTCGGGATGATCTACGGTCGCCCGGATCGCATGGACTTCGCCACCCTCGCCGCCGATGCCCGCGCGCTGCGATCGTGCCCCGGTTTCGAGCCCACCCTGCGCGCGGGGCGCCGTGTACGGTTCCGGGGGTCGTGTGCCGACGTCCCGGTGACCATCGCCTGGGGCGTCAACGACCGCTTGCTGCGGATGGGGCAGGCCGTCCGCGCCCAGCGCACGCTGCCGAACGCCCGGTTCATCTGGCTGGAGGGCTGCGGGCACGTCCCGATGTGGGACGACCCGGAGCTGGTGGCCAGGGTCCTTCTGGAGGGCAGCGACCACCCGCTGCGCGACGCCGATCGGGCCGGTCGCGCCCAGGTGTGAATATCTGGGCGAGGCGGGGTGTTCCAGTGACAGCCGAGACCGGTGATCGCTAGGGTTTGACAGGTATTTGAAACCTCAACTAACCTGTCGCGCGCTAGTTGTTGAAACTTCAAGCAAATAGGAGCCTTCCATGAGCATTGCCACCGTGGCCCCCGGACTGACCACCGGCACCTGGAACATCGACCCCGCCCACTCCGAGGTGGCCTTCGTGATCCGGCACCTGATGACCAAGGTGCGGGGCATCTTCACCGAGTTCGAGGGCGCCATCGAGATCGCCGACGACCTGGCCTCCTCCACGGCCAAGGCCGAGATCAAGGTGGAGTCGCTGACCACCCGGCACGCCGAGAGGGACGCGCACGTCCGCTCGTCCGACGTCCTGGACATCGCGAACCACCCGGTCATGACCTTCGAGTCCACCGGCGTACGCGAAGAGGGCGGCCAGTACTACCTGGACGGCGCCCTGACCATCAAGGACGTCACCCGTCCGGTCAGCCTGGCGGTCGAGTTCAACGGCGTCAGCGAGGACCCGTGGGGAGGCACCCGCGCCGGCTTCAGCGCCGAGACCACCATCAACCGCAAGGACTGGGGCATCGAGTTCAACGTCCCGCTGAAGGGCGAGGGCGCCCTGCTCAGCGACAAGGTCGTCCTCCAGCTCGAGATCCAGGCCGTCCGCGCCTGACCCGGCTCCGCGCCGCGTACCGGGAAAGGCCGCCCGCCTCATGGCGGACGGCCTTTCGGTTCGCCCGGTCTCCCGGCCCGTGCCGCCCTAGGATGATCAGGATCGTCCGAGTCTGGGGTGAAGGACGCTGAATGGACCCGCTGCGACCGCGGCCATACCGACGAGGTCACCGATGTGGCCTTCGGTCCCGGGGGCAGGTCCCTGGCCACCGCGAGCCGCGACCGCACCGCGCGCCTGTGGGACCTCACCTGAGCGTCCACGGGCGCGCGGCGCGTTCCCCATTTCCGTCCGCGAATGACCATCGAGAATCGGCCGTCGCAAAATGGTCGCGGCGAATAGGTCACATCGAGGTCAGCGCGGCGGCCATGAGCGCCGCCGCTCCCGACAGCCCGCCGAAGAGAACGACCGCGGAGGCGGCCAGGGCGAGACCCGGCCTGATCATGCGGCGCATCACCAGATAGCCCGCCGCGGTGGCGAGAAAGGCGAGCAGCGGAAGCCAGGGGACGAACAGCGACGTCAGGCCCACGAGGAGGGCGCTGAGCAGAGAGACCCCTACCCTGGCCGAGCCCTGGAGGTCACGGCCGATGAGCGCGAAGGTGAGGGTTCCGGCGAGCACGAGGCTGGCGGCGAGCATGCCGATCACGATCAGGTCGTCGGAATGCATTGAGGACTCTCCGATCCGGTGGATTCGATGGAAGGCGCCGGCTGCCTTATACGATCCGGACCCGGGCCGGAAAGTTCGATCAACGATTCCCCCGTATTCGCGCGCCCGCTCGTGAAAGGCCGCCGCCCTAGTTGGGACGCAGGACGCGGGTGACGCCGGCGATGAGCGCGGTGGCCAGGACCCAGCCCGCGGCCACCAGGGCGTAGGCGATCCACCGGGACCAGCCCTGGGGGTCGTAGGACTGCTGCTGGCCGAAGGTGTCGATCGGGATCAGCAGGTCGAGGGTGTAGACGAAGGCGTGGAAGTCGGGGCGTTCGTCGGCCGGTTTGATCGTGTGGGGGCGGTTGGAGGAGAAGACGGCCGTGCCGAGGCCGACCAGGACGGCGAACCAGGCGAAGGCCAGCCAGGGCCGGTAGCCGTAGCCGACCGTCCAGTCGAGCAGGCCGTTCCACGCCTTGCCGATCGGGTTGAGGTTGCGGCGGCGGGCGCGCAGCTTGGCGAGCTGGACCTTGCGGGCGTAGTCGTCGTGGCCGATGCCGCGGTAGTAGGTGGCGAGCTGCTCGTACGGCTGGGCGTGGAACTCCTTGTCGCGCGAGACCCAGCTCAGCCTGTGCTGGAAAGGCACGTTGCGCAGGGTCTCGTAGGTGAGGCCGTTGAGACGCACCTCGTCCGGCCAGATGGACTGGTCGTCCATGACCACGGCGATCCGGGAGAACGACAGCGAGACCGGCCCCTTGATCTTCTCCGCCGGCAACAGCAGCAGCTCGTCACAGGTCATATGGCTGGCGTGCAGGGCCAGCCGGTTCGGGTCGGCCGAGTCGAGCCTGGCCCGGGAGAACGCCAGGAGCCCGTTGACGCGGGCGTTGCGCAGCCGGACGGTGCCGATCGTGGTGGCGCGGGAGAACTCGGCGGCGTCCTCGACGACCATGTTCTGCGCGTCGATGGCCAGCCGCCCCGGGTTGCGCAGGGTGGCGCCCTCCAGCCAGATGCCCCCGTTCATACGGGCGCCGGTCAGCCGGACACCGCCCTCGATCTCGGCCTCCCGCGCGTACATGCCCGCCTCGACCAGCAGCGCGCCGCCGAACAGCGCCCACTCGGCGGGTTCGGAGGCGGTGATCCGCGTGCCGTTCAGGCGGAGACCGCCCATGATCTGCGCGCGGGGCAGCCGGACCGACCCCTCGATGTGCGAGCCGGACAGGCTGAGGTAGCCGTCGGCGCGCAGCCCGCCGCCGTCGAACCCCGGCATCCGGCAGTCGGACAGGCGCACCTGCCGGGTCTGCGCGTTGGACAGGTCAGGGGTCTCGGTGAGACGGCAGTGGGTGAGCCGCAGCTCGTACTCGACGGAGCCGCCGGACAGGTCGAGGGTGCCGATGATGTACGCGCCGCTCAGCCGGACGGCCGCCACGAAGCCGGTACGCGGCGGGCAGGCGCCGAGCAGCAACTGGGAGATCACCTCGGCGCGGACGATGCGGTCCGGGTCGGGGCCGGCCGGCACCACCTCGCCCAGGACGACCTGGCCGCCGGTGGGGAAGGACGACCACAGCCGCCGTTCCGCGTCGTTCAGTCCGGGGGGTTCCACCACGGGGTCTCTTTCTACGGGACGGGCCCAGAAATGATCAAGGCCCGGGTGCCTCCCCCGGGCCTTGTCAGGCGAGGCTCAGAACAGCCCCCTGCGGCGGCCGGCCTGCTGGAGGAAGCCGTCGAGCTGCTGCTCCCAGTTGGTGTGCTCGACGGTCGCGTAGTCGACGGTGAAGCGGCTGAACGCGTCGTGGCCCTCGGTGAACACGCCGCCCCGCTTGTCCAGCTCCAGGACGACCTCCATGGACTGCGGGTACGACACGAACGTGACCTCAAGCTGCTTGATGCCGCGGGAGTACCGCGCCGGCGGGTAGAACTCGATCTCCTGGTAGAACGGCAGCTCCTGGTGGACGCCCCAGATACGGCCCTTCTCGCAGTCGGCGTTGCGGAACTGGAAGCCGAGGTTGGCGAACGCGCTGAGGATGCGCTCCTGCGCGGGCAGCGGATGCACCGCGATCGGGTCCAGGTCGGTGGCGTCAATGGCGCGCGCCACTTCGAGCTCGGTGGCCAGGCCGACGGTGGTGCCGCGCAGCGGATGGCCGTAGAAGTGGGTGAGCGGCGCCTCCCACGGGATCTGGAACTGGAACGGGACGCTGTAGCGCGCGCCGTCGTCCAGCTTGAACGCCCCGGCGATCGGCAGCTTGGCGTACTCCAGGTTGGACGTGTACTCGCTGTCGCCGGACTCGACCTCCACCCGGGTCTTCAGGGCCAGGTTGACGCCCAGAATGTCCGAGTCGTGCTTGCCACCCAGGATCGTCACCTCACCGGTGACGGTGCCGCCCGGTGTGGTGTTCGGGTTGTGCAGGATCGTCTCGACCTCCGGACCGCCGATCCCCGCCGCCTGCATGAGCTTCTTGAAGACCAAGGCTTCCTCCCGTGTCGTGGGGCGTCTCCCCCGCCGGCGTCAGTCGAATAGACGTCCCTACTGGAGGCTACGTTCCAGCAGGCCGTCGTGCGGGGTGATCGCGTGTCCGGAGTCGGACCCCGGTGGTGAGAGGGTTCGCCGGTCTCACCACCGGGGCGTCCGTTGTCAGCTCCGGCCGAGCGCCCGGTATTCCCATCCGGCGGCGCGCCATTTGGCGGCGTCCAGCGCGTGCCGTCCGTCCACGATGCGCTTGCTCCGGACGACCTCGGCCAGCGCGTCCGGTTCGATCTCGCGGAAGTCGGCCCATTCGGTGAGGAGCACCACCACGTCGGCGTCCCGCGCCACGTCCAGCGCGCTCTCGCCGTACCGCAGCTCGGGGAACGCGCGGCGGGCGTTGTCCAGCGCGGCCGGGTCGAACACGCGGACGTGACCGCCGAGGCCGTGCATCGTGCGGGCCACGTCCAGCGCGGGCGCGTCCCTGATGTCGTCGGAGTTGGGCTTGAACGCTGCGCCCCAGCAGGCGATACGGTACCCGGAGATCTGGCCGCCCAGCAGCTCGCGCACCAGGTCCACGGTGCGGGCCCGGCGGCGGCGGTTGATCGCGTCCACCTCGCGCAGGAACGCCACGGCCTGGCCGACGCCGATCTCCTCGGCGCGGTGCGCGAACGCCCGGATGTCCTTGGGCAGGCAGCCGCCGCCGAAGCCGAGGCCCGGCTTGAGGAACTTGCCGCCGATCCGGTCGTCCAGGGCCAGCGAGTCGGCCAGGTCCTTGATGTCGGCGCCGACCGCCTCGCACACCTCGGCCATCGCGTTGATGTAGGAGATCTTGGTGGCGAGGAAGGAGTTGGCGGCGACCTTGACCAGCTCGGCGGTGGCCAGGTCGGTGCGGATCACCGGCGTGCCCTGCTCCAGGATCGGCTGGAAGGCGGCGGTGAGCCGCTCGTACGCCCAGTCCGACGCGACCCCGAACACCAGCCGGTCGGGATGCATGGTGTCGTCCACCGCGAAGCCCTCGCGCAGGAACTCGGGGTTCCAGGCCAGCTCCACGTCCGTCCCCGCCGGGGCCAGCTCGTGCACCAGCCCGGTCAGCCGGGCCGCGGTGCCGACCGGGACGGTGGACTTGCCGGCGATCAGCGCCCGGCGGTCCAGATGCGGGGCCAGGCCGCGCACGGCCGCGTCCACGTAGGTCAGGTCGGCGGCGTCCGAGCCGGGCGTCTGCGGGGTCCCCACGCACAGGAAGTGGACGTCCCCGAACGCGCCCGCCTCGGCGAAGGACGTGGTGAACCGCAGCCGCCCCGACTCCAGCGCCTTGGTCAGCAGCTCGGGCAGGCCCGGCTCGAAGAACGGCACCTCGCCGCCGGCCAGCCTGGCGATCTTCCGCTCGTCCACGTCCATGGCGAGGACCTCGAAGCCCAGGACGGCCATGCAGATCGCGTGGGTGGCTCCCAGGTAGCCGGTGCCGATGACGGTGAGCCTGGGGGTCTCCGTCTGCTTCATGGATCCTCTCCCTCGCGGGTCGTTGGCGTGGTGGGTCGTCATCGCTGTCACGCGCAGGTGCCCTTTGTGAGCAGCGGCCCGCCGGTGACCTTGTTGTCGCAGGCGACGGTGTTGCCGCCCGCGGTGTCGTTCACGCCGACGCCGTCGCCGCCGGCCAGGTCGATGATGTTGCGGCGGAACACGTTCCCGGTGCCCCAGCCGTTCACGATCTCGTGCGTCTGGAAGCCGTCGGCGAGGGTCCCGGTGCCACGGTTGCCCTCGATCAGGTAGCCGTTGCCCTTGACGTCCACCCAGGAATCGTTGACCTTGCCGCCGCCCATGGCCGAGCCGTCGAACACGTTGCCGACGATCCGGCCGCCCTTCGTGCCCTCCTTGATGTCGATCGCCTCGGCCGTGGCGCGGATGACGTTGCCGCGCACCACGTTGAAGTCGCTGTTGTCGACGCGGCCGCCGGAGACCTGTTTCCAGTTGGACTGTGCGGTGCCGAGGTAGACGCCTTCGCCGAATTTCTCCCGTCGCTTGCCGGTGTTGTAGATCTTGTTGTACTGCACGGTGTTGCGCGTGGAAAAGTTGCGCAGGTGGATGGCCTCGTCACCGATGTCGTGCACGGTGAGTCCCTGCACGATCGAGCCGGTGGTCGTGTCGGCCATCACGCCCTTCTGGCTGTTGCGGACGGTGAAGCCCACCAGCCTCCAGTGCGCGGCCTTGTCCAGGTGGAAGGCGTAGCCCTTCCTGATCCCGCCGCCGTCCAGCACGGCGTCCGGGCCGCCGCACAGGAAGATCGGCTGCCGCGCGGTGCCGGAGGTGGTGGCGACGAACGTGCCCTCGTACGTGCCGGCGTTCATCCGGATCACGTCGCCGGGACGCGCCGACCGTAGCGCGTCCTCCAGTTCCCTGGTGTCGCTCACGGCCTTGGTGGGGGACGGGCAGGTGACCTTGCCCTCGCCGTCCGGCACGGGCAGGTCGAAGCCCGGCCCGGGGGTGAACACGTCGTCGCCGCCCCGGTCGTCGCCGTCCTGCCGCTTGTCGTCCTGTCCCTTGTCGGCAGGGTCCCCGCCGTCGCCGGTCGCGGCCGGGCCGTTCCCGGACGCCCTGGACGAGCCGTCGCCGTCGTCGCCCGGCCCCGCCAGCAGGAACGCGAGCACGGCCGTGACCAGGGCGCCGACCAGCAGTCCCACGAGGAACTTCACATCGATCCTGGCCGTCACGTGCCTCCCGTCCTCTCGGCGAACGCCCCCACGGGCTCGCCGTCGGGCAACGTGTGACCGTTGGGCGATGGCTCGGGCCGGGCGCGCCGCAGGACGCGCACGGGGCGTTCTTCCAGTCTGCGTTGCTTTTCATAGGGATGTGCGCCGTGCCGCCCGATCCGCATCTCCGCGTCCCGCGACCGGTACACCGACACGGCCACGAGCAGGAACACGCTCGCCCAGATCAGGTTCATCGGCTTCAGCGCCCGCCCGACCCACGTCCCGAAGCCGGCGGTCGTGCGCCACGCGTGGACGTTGTTGCCGGTCACGGTGTGGCCGCCGGTCGCCCGGCGCACGTCCAGCGCGCTGGTGCCCGTCCCGCCGATCGTGTTGCCGGTGACCCTCGTCCCGGCGACGGCGCCGGTCAGCGTGACCCCGTGCCGGGACGCCGACTGGACGGTGTTGCCGATGAGCGTCCCGGTGGCGCGGCGCAGGTACAGGGCGGTCTCCGCCCCCGTGACGACGTTGCCGGCGACCGTGGCGCCCGTCACGCCGTCGCGCAGCACGATGCCCTGCCGGTCCGGCCCGCTGACCTGGTTGCCGGAAATCTGCACCCGGGTCGCGCCGCTCCGGACGACGATGCCCATGTCGCCCCCGGTGATCCGGGTGTTCTGCACCGCCGCGTTGTCGCCGCCGACCAGCTCCACCCCGTACCTGCGGTTGCCGCGCGCCGCGCTGCCGCTGATCAGGTTCCCGCCGAACGCGGTGATCGACTCGCCGGACGCGGAGGGCCCGGCGGCCAGCGGCTCCCCGTTCAGCGTGAAGCCGTTGCCGCCGTTGCGCTCGGCCGCGCAACCGGTGATCCGGACGCCCTCGGTGCCGCGCGACAGCACGAACCCGTCGCCGCGGCTGCCCCGCACCGTGGTGTTCTCGATCACGGTGTTCTTGGCGAACCGGTGCAGCAGCACCCCGTGCACCAGGCTGCCGCTGATCGTGTTGTTGGTGAGCTGGGTCTGGTTGGCCGCGGTGACGAACAGGCCGTAGGCGTTGCCCGTCACCGTGGTGTGGTCGATGACGCCGCTCACCAGGTTGGCCTGCGGCACGTAGTACGTCGTCCTGCCGCCGCCGGTGGGCGCGCCGACCTCGATCTCCTCGCGGCCGCCGCTGTTGGTGTCGCGCTCGCCGCTGGGCAGCCGGATGGCGCGCGGCACGGACGGCGCCCCGACCGGCTCGGCGGCCGAACCGGGACGGTCGCTCCCGGTCAGCGCGAGGCCGCCGGTCCGCCCGCTCCAGAAGCCGAGGTCGCTGACCTGCGTGTAGGTCATGCTGAACTCGCCGCCGATCGCCCGGATGTAGGCACGCCCGTCGGACACCTCGGTGTCGGGACGACGGGTGTCCTCGTTCCAGCTCGTGAAGCGCACGGGGTTCTGCGCCGAGCCGTTCACCCGGATGCCGGCGCCGAAGCCGACGATGGAGGTGAACGAGCCGGGGACGCTGCGCAGCCGGATGGTCAGCGGCCCGGACGCGTTCTGCAGCACCAGCTTGGCGCCCTCCACCGCGAGGATGCTGGTGGTCAGCAGGTACGACCCGTCCGCCTGCCGCTCCAGGACCCGCTTGCTTTCCAGTTCGGCGACGTAGTACGGCTCGCGGCGCTGTGGCAGCACGAAGGTGCGGCCGTTGGCGGAGCTGGCGGTGTAGGGCTGCCGCACCTGGGCGGCGAGCGTCCCGCCGTCCGCGAGCCGCGACTCGTGGTTGGCGCGCACCTGCATGATGCGCGTGTCCTCCTGGTCGACCAGTGTCGACTGCTGCCGCGCGGACGCGGGCGTCACCTCGTTCACCGCGGGCAGGTCGCCGCCGTTGAGGGAGCGGACGCGGTAGGTGTACGTTCCGCCGCCCACCAGCCCCAGGACGATGATCGTCGTGACGACCTTGCCGAACGCCCCCTTCTTCGGGGGCGGCCCCGGCGGTTCCTGTGGTCCGGGCGGCGCGGTGGAACGGTCGATCCCATGCTCTGCCATGTCAGATGCCCTCCGCCTCGGGATGTCGGCTCGGCTGTGCGGGTCCGCCGCCTGCGTGCCGGCCTGCGGCGCGGTGCGTCAGTCGCCGCACTCCCCGCTCCTCCAGGGGACGTTGCAGCGCGTACGGGTCGGTCCCGCGACCGCCGTGGCCCCTGTCGCGCCGCCTCCCCGACCGCATCATCGTGAGGACGACCAGGAGGAAGACCCCCGCCCAGATGAGGTTCATCGGCTTGGCGTAGCGCTGCGTCTTCATCCACAGCGACGCGGTGTCGCGCCATGCGTCGGTGTTGTTGCCCTCCTTGAGCACCCTTCCGTGCGACCCGGAGGTGCTGACCGCGCTGGTGCCCGACCCGCTCAGCGTGTTGTTGCGGACGGTGGACCCGCCCGCCGCCCCACGGAACGTGATGCCGTGCAGGGTGGCGCCCTGCACCACGTTCCCGACCAGCGAGGCGTTCGCGTTGCGCAGGTAGATCCCGGTACGGGCGCCGACGACCGTGTTGCCGGCCAGCCGGGCGTTCCGCACGCCTTCCCGCAGCGCGATGCCCTGCCGCACCTGCTTCTCCAGGCGGTTGCCGGAGATCTGCACGTCGGTGGCGCCGTTGCGGACGACGATGCCCATATCGCCGCCGATCACTCGGCTGTTCTGCACCGACAGCCGGTCGCCGCCCAGCAGCTCGATGCCGTAGCGGCCGTTGTCCCTGGCCACGCTGCCGTTCACCGAGCTGTCGCCGAAGCTCTCCAGCGACTCCCCGGCCGCCGACGGGCCCTTGGCCAGCGGCTGCCCGTTCAGCGTGAACCCGTTACGGCCGTTGCGTTCGGCCACGCAGTCGATCACCCGTACCTTCTCCGTGGCCCGGGACAGGATGAACCCGTCGCCGCGGCTGCCCGTCACCGTGGTGCCGGAGATCGTGGCGTTCTTGGCGAACCGGTGCATGAGCACGCCGTGCACCAGGCTGTCCTCGATCCGGTCGGACCTGATCTGCGTCTGGTTGGAGCCGGAGACGAACAGCCCGAAGGCGTTCCGGCTGATCACGCTGTTCTCGATGGCCCCGGTGACCAGGTCGGCGGCGGGTACGTGGGTGGCGGTGCCGCCCGGCTGCTCGATCTGGATGTCGCCGGGCCCGCCGCCCCCGCCGGGGTTGCCCCGCCCGTTCTGCTCCAGCCGCCGCCGCTTGGCCTCGTGCCGCTGCTCCTTGGTGAGCCGCTTGGCGGCGTTGGCCGGACGCTCGGTGCCGGTCAGCGCGATGCCGCCCGTCCGCCCGCTCCAGAACCCCAGGTCCGACACGCGTGCGTGCTTCATTTTGAACTCGCCGCCGACCGCCCGGATGTAGGCGCGGCCGTCGGCGACCTGGACGTCGGGGCCCCGCGTGCCGGGATCCCAGCTGGAGATCTGCACCGGAGCGCGTGCGGTGCCCTCGATCCTGATGCTGCCGCCGAAGCTGACGATCGAGCTGAATCCCGTCGCGGTGCTCCCCATCCGGATGTGCAGCGGCCCGGTGGCGTCGCTCAGCACCAGGCCCGTGCCGTCCGCGACGAACAGGTGCGCGCCCAGCAGGAACGATCCATCGGGAAGCTTCCGGAAGTACTTGCCGCCGATCCGCACGAGGTCGGACACGGTATAGGGGCGGCCGCTCGCGGGCGGTGGCAGGACCAGGGTCTTGCCGTGGCTGGACCCGAAGACCTTCGGCTGCTTCAGCTCCGCCGTGGGCGCGCCTCCGCTGGTCATGATCGCGGTCAGCACGGAGCGGACCTGCATGATCCGCTGGTCCTCCTGGTCGACCAGCGCGGCCTGGCGTACGGCGTCCCCGGCGGGCCCGGCGGCCCGAGGCGCCGCCTGGGGGGCGGGTGCCATCGCGGTCATCGCGGCGAACGGGGCGGCCAGGCCGGTCCCGAGCGCGACGGCGCGCACCATCCCCCCGCGCCGCCGGTGCGGGCGGCGATCATCGGCGCGGCTCATCCGTGGCTCGTCCCGTGGGACGCGCCCGTCCCGTAGGCGGGAGGACCGGGGACGGGCGTGGGACGCGGCGACGGGACGCCCATGTCCCGCAGCGAGCCGGCGGTCTGCCCGGCGCCGCCGATCTGGTCGGCGCTGCGGGTCAGCCAGCCCTGCTTGTTCATCGTGAGGAACGCGTACAGCTTGATCGGCAGCGAGATCGTGATGATCACGAGCGTGGTCAGCGGCAGCAGCAGGATCTCGCCGGGGTGCCGCCTGAGATGCGACCAGCCGCGGATGCCCCGGCCGAGCAGCACCCAGCCGATCGCCAGGCCGATGCCCAGCGGGGTCAGGTTGCCCACGATCCGGCTGAAGACGAGGTAACCGAGGGTGACGCCCATCGTGACCGGGGTGAGCAGGATCTGCAGCACCGTGACCTTGGTGACGAACGGGGTCTTCCAGAGCCAGCCCTTCCACAGGGCCGTCAGGTAGCAGCGGTAGGAGTTGCGGCTCCACCGGATCCGCTGCTTGAAGAACGCGCGGAAGGAGTCGGGGAACATCGACACCGCGCGGGCCGACGACTGATGCACGGTCTTGTACCCCTGGGAGAGCACCAGCCAGGTCAGCCGCCCGTCGTCCCCGGCGATGCAGCGGCGGCCCAGGAAGAACTCGTTCTCCAGGTGCTCCAGCACCGGCAGGATCACCGACCGGCGGTAGGCGGCGGTGCGCCCGGACAGGCAGGCGACCCCTCCCTTGGAGCCCATCGCCGGGACGTAGTCGTAGTAGCGCAGGTTGACCAGCCAGTCCGCGATCCGCCGCCACACGCTGGTGGTGCGCTGGTAGACGTTCTGCTGCGTGCCGACCCCGCCGACCTGGGGGTCCTCGAACGGCATCTGGACGGCGTCCAGCAGGCCCGGCCGCCACCAGGTGTCGGAGTCGGCGACCACCACCAGCTCGGACCTCGCCGCGCGGATGCCCACGCCGAGCGCGGACCGCTTGCCCGCGTGCTCGTAGATCAGCACCTGGAGCCGGGGGTCGGTGACCTCGGCCAGCCTGCGGTGGGCGTCCTCGTCCGCGATGTCCACCACGATGATGACCTCGGTGGGATCCTGCGCCAGCCAGCTTTCCAGGCAGCGCATGAGGATCTCCGGGTCCTCGCGGTAGGACGGCACGACCACCGAGACGGTGGTGCGGAATCCGTTCACCACGGGTCTGTCCAAGCGGGACAGGATCACCCTGTAGAGCCAGAGCGACCAGACGAGCAGGCCGGCGATTCCGAGAGGGATCAATTTGCGCCAGTCGCCCCCCGCGGTAGCCCCCGCTATCGCCTCCCAGACGTCATTCAGCCACCCCGTGACAGACGACAAGACCCCTCCCTCGTCCCGGCCGAAAAGGAACTCACCACTCTGGTGACAACGTCCTTCTACCAGTAATGACCACAGATCGAGTGGAAGGGAATAGCTTGCCGGAAGCGGTCAGAAGCCGTTCCGGATCCGGACAGCGGAATGGATGGCGCGGGCCGTGACGGCCGTTCGTTTGTTCGTCATCCGGTCGTTTCCGAGGGGAAACAACACTGTCCTTTCAGAAATCTTCCGGACTCCCGTCCGACATATTCGTGAAACCTTGCGGTGTCCGCGGGTGACCGGTGTCCCGTTCGTCCGGATCGGACGGACGCCTGAGGCGGGCGATCGGAGCACGGGGCTGTGTGGACTCTCACCACGGAGACAGGGTCCGTGATTCTTATCACATGGGTGAGTAATCACAGATTTACCGCGAGATGTCGGCCCTGCATGGCTTGCCAGTGGTTACCAACGGGTAGCATGATGTCGAGTTACCGGCTAGTACACAGCACGCAGCGGGCCCGTCAGGAGCGCCGCCGAACAGACGGAGTGTTCGATGGGGCATTACAAGAGCAACCTCCGGGACCTGGAGTTCAACCTCTTCGAGGTCTTCGGTCGCCAGGAGCTGCTGGGCACCGGTCCCTACGAGGACCTCGACCTCGACACGGCCCGTAGCATCCTCGAGGAGGTCAACCGGCTGGCGCACGGCCCGCTCGCCGAGTCCTTCGAGGACGCCGACCGCAACCCGCCGGTGTTCGACCCCGCCACCGGCACGGTCACCATGCCCGACAGCTTCAAGAAGTCGTTCAAGGCATGGCTGGACGCCGAGTGGTACCGCCTCGACCTGGCCGCCGAGTTCGGCGGCGTCGGCGCCCCCCGCAGCCTCGCCTGGGCGGTGTCCGAGCAGGTGCTGGGCGCCAACCCGGCCGTCCACATGTTCTCCTCCGGCCCCGGCTTCGCCCAGATCCTGCACGCCATCGGGACTCCCGAGCAGAAGCGTTTCGCCGAGCTCGCCCTGGAACGGCTGTGGGGCGCCACCATGGTGCTGACCGAGCCCGACGCCGGCTCCGACGTCGGCGCCGGACGCGCCAAGGCCGTCGAGCAGCCCGACGGCACCTGGCACATCGAGGGCGTCAAGCGCTTCATCACCTCGGCCGAGCACGACATGGCCGAGAACATCTTCCACCTCGTGCTGGCCCGTCCCGAGGGCGCCGGCCCCGGCACCAAGGGCCTGTCGATGTTCCTGGTGCCCAAGTACCTGGTCGACCTGGAGACCGGTGAACTCGGCGAGCGCAACGGCGTCTACGTCACCAACGTCGAGAAGAAGATGGGGCTCAAGGTCTCCACCACCTGCGAGCTGACCTTCGGCGAGAAGCACCCCGCCATCGGCTACCTGGTCGGCGGCGTGCACGACGGCATCCGCCAGATGTTCCTGGTCATCGAGTACGCCCGGATGATGGTCGGCACCAAGGCCATCGCCACCCTCTCCACCGGCTACCTCAACGCGCTGGAGTACGCCAAGGAACGGGTGCAGGGCGCCGACCTCACCCAGATGACCGACAAGACCGCGCCGCGCGTCACCATCACCCACCACCCCGACGTCCGGCGCAGCCTGATGACCCAGAAGGCGTACGCCGAAGGCATGCGGGCGCTGGTCATCTACACCGCGACCTTCCAGGACGCCGTCCAGATCGCCGCGCACGAGGGCCGCACGGACGAGCGCGCCGAGAAGCTCAACGACCTGCTGCTGCCCGTGGTCAAGGGCTTCGGCTCCGAACGCGCCTACGCGCTGCTCGGCGCGGAGTCGCTGCAGACGCTCGGCGGCTCCGGCTTCCTCCAGGACTACCCGATCGAGCAGTACATCAGGGACTCCAAGATCGACACCCTGTACGAGGGCACCACCGCGATCCAGGGCATGGACCTGTTCTTCCGCAAGATCCTCCGGGACAACGGCGAGGCGTTCGGCCACCTCGCCGCCGAGATCGCGGCGTTCGCCGGCGGCGACGCCGGCAACGGGCGGCTCAAGAACGAGCGGGTCCTGCTCGCCCGCGCGCTGGAGGACGTCCAGGGCATGATCGGGACGATGACCGGCTGGGCGCTGGGCTCCCTGGAGAACCCCAGGGAGATCTACAAGGTCGGGCTCAACACCACCCGGCTGCTGCTCGCCCTCGGCGACCTCATCGTCGGCTGGCTGCTGTGCCGCCAGGCCGAGATCGCCCTGACCAAGCTGGACGGCGAGGTGTCGGCCGCGGACCGCGACTTCTACACCGGCAAGGTCGCCGCGGCCCAGTTCTTCTGCGCCACCGTGCTGCCCCGCCTCACATCGGACCGCGTCGTTCTCGACAACACCACGCTCGACGTCATGGAGCTCCCGGAAGCGTCGTTCTAGTCGTTACCGAACGCGCCTCCACGGCGGGGGTGGGAGAGTCCTATGCTCGCGTCCATGTTCGCGTCCGGGCCGCCACGCAGACTCCTCACCCCCGCCGCCGCTTCCCTGGCCTGCCTGCTGGCCGCGGCCGGGTGCGCGGACAGCGGCTCCCCCCAGTCCGTCGATCCGCCCATCTCGCGCCAAGGACCCGCACAGCCCACCACCCGGCCCGCCGGGCAGTTCACCAAGGAGGGCTGGTTCGGGACGGCGGACGGCCTGCACGCCCGCCTGGAGATCAGGTCGGTCGAACGGCAGAGCGCCAAGACGGTGCTCAGCTACACCGTCACCTCCCTCGACAACGCGACCAAGTCCATCCCGTTCACGCTGGCGCTGCTCGACCCCGTCGGACGCAAGCTCTACCGCCCCCTCGGGACCCAGCCCGGCGCGACACCGCAGAACATCCAGTTCGCCCCCGGAACGTCTCGCGACCTGACCGCCGAGTTCCCGCCGATCCCCGCCACCGTCCAGCGGATCACCGTCCTGAGCCTCGGCACCGCGGGCGAGTACACCGGCGTCCCCGTGACCGGCAGAGGCGACTCCCCGACGCCCACCACCACCTCCACCCCGGCGCAGCCCACCAACCCCCTGGACCTGTACGACATCACCGAGAGCGCCGTGAAGGACGTCGCGGCCAGCGGCAACGACGTGAAGGTGAACCTGCGCGCCGACGTGCTGTTCGAGTCGGGCTCCGCCGAGCTCACCGAACGCGCCAAGCAGGTGCTCGACCAGGCCGCCCAGGAGATCCGCTCGCAGGGCGACCCGTCCCGCGGCCCGATCACCATCAGCGGCCACACCGACAGCCAGGGCTCCGACGCCGACAACCTCACCCTCTCCAAGGAACGCGCCGAGGCCGTCCGCGAGGAACTGGAGAAGCGGCTCGGCGCCACCTACCGGTACACGTCCCAGGGCAAGGGCGAGACCGAGCTGATCGCCAAGGAGGGCGGCTCGGACGACGCCCAGGCCCGCGCCCGCAACCGCCGCGTCGAGATCGCCTACATCGTGCGACAGCAGACCCCGGGCGCCACCACCGCCTCCGGACGCGGCACCACGGCCGCCCCCGCCACGTTCCGCGCCTCCGACGGCAGAACGGTCGCCAGCCGCTACGCGACCTTCGGCGAGGAGAAGAACAAGCGCCGCCTGGACGTCAAGCCGTTCTACCGCGACGGCGCCTACCTGGTCGCGGTGTTCGAGCTGGTCAACGAAGGACCGGGCACCATCCCCCCGGACGCGGTCTACCCCCACAAGGACTACCTGGGCGGCGCGTTCACCTCGTTCTCCGTGAGCGTCCCCGGCAGCACCGACGTGTACCGCGCGGTCCGCATCGGCCCGCCCGCCGCCAACAGCGCCACCTACGTCGACCCGGGCCGGGCCACCTTCCGCACCGCGGCCAACGAGCCCATTCGCGGCTTCGTCTACATCCCGGCCCCGCCCGGCGCCCCCTCCACCGTCGTCTTCGACGCCGGCCCCTTCGGCAAGGTCGACAACGTCCCGGTGTCCTGACACGTGTGGCGACCGATCGCGTTGGATAGTTAAAGGGCACGGCTCCGAAACGTCTGGCGGAGGTCATCGATGGGTGTCGGCGTCAGCATCTTCACGATCACCCTTGGGCTGATCCTCAAGTTCGCCATCGCCGAGGACGCGATGACCGACCCGGTGGACATCCACGTGATCGGCGTCATCCTCATCATCGTCGGCGGCGCCTCGTTCGCGCTCCAGCTCCTGATGATGAACCGCATGCAACGCAGATCCCCCGAACTAGGCGGCCGCCTCATGCGCGACCGCTACCCCGACAACGACACCCCGGACAACCACCCCCCGGCCTGACACCTGTCCCTGAACAGGCAAGCCCAAGGCCACCGTGCGTGCGGCGGGTCCGAAATGCCAGCCTGTGCACTCCCAAGGGGAAAATGTCCCTCGGTCGCGCGCCCATTTTTGAAAAACGCCCGCGTTATAGGGCAATCCCGGAATACTCCCCGGGATGCGCGCCATCCGGGGGTAATTCGACCGATTTGCGAGTGGCGGCGATCACAAGAAACGACGAGCACCAAATTTCGAATTCGCCCGATCTCCCGGCATGATTACGTATAGTGTCCCATCCATGCCAGGGAGTCAGCATGAAGCGCTCGTCGAGTTGTTCCACCGGGATCCTGAGCTGGTCGCCCGGACCTTGAAGGAGGCATTCGGGGTCGACGTTCCTCCGTACACGGACGCCCGCCTGGACAGCGGTGGTCTCACCGAGTGGGCCCCGACCGAGTACCGCGCCGACGCCGTGGTCGTCCTGGAGTCACCGAAACCGGTCCTCGCCGTCGTCGTCGAGGTTCAGCGCACCCGCGACAAGGCGAAGCGCCGCAGTTGGCCCGTCTACCTGACCACGCTCCACGCCCGGCTCGAGTGCCCGACCATGCTGTTGGTGGTCTGCCCCGACAAGGCGATCTCTCGCTGGTGCGCGAAGCCCATCCATACCGGCCATCCCGGCTGGGGCCTGTCGCCGCTGGTCTACGGTCCCGAGCAGATCCCCCTCGTCACCGATCCAGCTCAAGCCGCCCGTGACCCGGACCTGGCGACGCTGTCGGCCATCGCCCACGGCGACAGCCCGGACGGTAAAGGAGTACTGGAGGTGTTCGCCGAGGCACTCCAGGCCATCGATCCCGCACATCGGCACCGTTACACTGACATCGTGTTCGTGGCGCTCAGTGAGGCCGCCCGAACCTACCTGGAGGACCTGATGAACTGGCAGGGGTACGAGTACAAGAGCGAGTTCGCCCTGCGCTACTTCACCGAGGGCGAAGCCAAAGGACTCGCCAAGGGCGAAGCCAAGGGCGAAGCCAAAGGACTGGCTGAGGGCCTGGCCAAGGGCGAGGTCGACTCGCTGTTCCGGGTGTTGAAGGCGCGGGGCATCGCGGTGCCTGCGCGTGAGCGGCAGCGGATTGAGAGCTGCCGGGACCTCGGTCTGCTGAGTGCTTGGATCGAGCGGGCCGCGACGGCGACCTCTCTGGACGAGGTCTTCGCTCACGCGGCTCACTGAGCCAGCCTGGTACACGAACTCAGCCTGAGTCGTCTTTCAGCATGGTTGGTGCTGCTCCAGTGGCGGCTCGGCGTTGCCGTAAGGTCGGCAGAATTCCATCTTTTGACGGCCTGAGGCCGCCGAGCCTGCCTGGAGGACCTGATGAACTGGCAGGGGTACGAGTACAAGAGCGAGTTCGCCCTGCGCTACTTCACCGAGGGCGAAGCCAAAGGACTCGCCAAGGGCGAAGCCAAGGGCGAAGCCAAAGGACTGGCTGAGGGCCTGGCCAAGGGCGAGGTCGACTCGTTGTTCCGGGTGTTGAAGGCGCGGGGCATTGCGGTGCCTGCGCGTGAGCGGCAGCGGATTGAGAGCTGCCGGGATCGTGGTCTGCTTGGTGTTTGGATTGAGAGGGCTGCTACGGCTACCTCTCTTGATGAGGTTTTCGTCCACCCGGCCTGAGCATTGTGGCTCTGGTAGCCGTTGCTGTGGTCAGGCGGTGTGTTCGTCCAGGGATAGGGCGGCGCGTTGTTCTTCGGTGATGTCGTCGCGGTCGGTGGAGCGGGTCAGTTGTTCGTACTCGGTGTCGCGGGCGGCCAGGGCACGGGCGGTGCCTTGGGCTACGGCCAGGGCGTCGGTGCCCAGGAGGAGCCTTGCGGGTGGGGCGTCCATGTCGGCGATATGGAGGATGGCTTGTGCGATCTTCTTTGGGTCGCCGAAGGCGGCGGTCGCCACGGTTGCGTGGGCTTGTGCGGCCGCCTGAATGATCTCGCGGTACGGAGGGGACGGCTCGGGTTTGGCCATTGACGCGCCCGCCCATTCGGTCCGCATGCCGCCCGGCTCGATGGCCGTCACCCTGATGCCGAGGGGCCCGACCTCCTTGGCCAGGATCCCGGAGAGGCCGCTGATCGCCCATTTCGCCGTCTGGTACGCGGAGAGGCCCGGGGAGGAGGAACGGGAGCCCACCGAGGACACCATGATCACGGAGCCTCCGCCCTGCTCGCGCAGGATGGGGAGCGCGGCCTTCGTCACGTGCACGGGACCGAACAGGTTCGTCTCGATCTGCGCGCGGAAGCCCTCGGGGGTGGTGTCCTCGAACGCGGCGAGGTCGGCGTAGCCCGCGTTGTTCACCACGACGTCCAGCCGGCCGAACTCCGCCATCGCCGCGTCCACGGCCGACCGGACCGCGATGGGGTCGGTCACGTCCAGCGGCAGCGCCGCCAGCGCCCCGGGATGGGTCACCACCAGGTCGTCCAGTTGCTCCGGGCGCCGCGCGGTCGCCGCGACCCGGTCGCCTCGCCCCAGCGCCGCGAGGACGATCTCACGCCCGAGCCCCCGCGAGCTCCCCGTGACGAACCACACCTTGCTCATGAGTCACCCCCGATCAGCGCTTCCCCTGTGCGGGGGTTCTAATCGGGGGTGAGCTCACGCCGCGGATCGGCCGTGGGGTCAGTGCCAGGCGAGGATGCGGAGCGGGTCCTCCAGCATGTCGCCGACGTCCTTCAGGACTCGGGAGCCCTGCTCGCCGTCGATGACGCGGTGGTCGAACGACAGCGCCAGCGTGGTGACCTTGCGGACGGCCAGCTCGCCCTCGTGCACCCACGGCATGTCACGGACCTGCCCGAACGCCAGGATCGCCGCCTCCCCCGGGGTGATGATCGGGGTTCCGGTGTCGACGCCGAACACGCCCACGTTGGTGATGGTGATCGTGCCGCCGGTCAGGTCCTCGACCGTGGCCCGTCCCGCGCGGGCGGACGCGGTGAGGTCGGCGAGGGCCCTGGCCAGCTCGGGCAGCGACTTGGCGTGGGCGTCCTTGATGTTCGGTACGAGCAGCCCGCGCGGGGTCGCCGCCGCGATGCCCAGGTTCACGCGGCGGCGCAGCACGATCTCGGCGCCGTCCGGGCCGTCCACCCAGGTCGCGTTGGCCTCCGGGGTGCGCGCCACGGCCGTGAGCAGCGCCTTGGCGACCAGCAGCAGCGGCGACACCTTGACCTCGGCGAACTCGGGCAGCGTGCGCAGCCGCCTGACCGCCTCCATCGTCTCCGTCACGTCCACCTGGAGGAACTCGGTGACGTGCGGGGCGGTGAAGGCCGAGGTCACCATGGCCGTCGCGGTGCTCTTCCGCACGCCCTTGACCGGTACGCGCTCCTCGTCCGGGCCCGGGGTGGTCTGGACGGTCGTGGCGGGCGGTCGTTGGGCGGCCGGGGCGGTCTCCGCCCGGTGCGCCGTGAGGACGTCGTCCCGCGTGATCGAGCCCCCGGGGCCCGAGCCGGCGAGGGAGGTGAGGTCGATGCCCAGTTCCTTGGCCAGCTTCCGCACCGGTGGCTTGGCCGGCGGCAGGCCGTTGCCCGTGACCTGTGGACGGGCGGGCGGGGCCTTCGGGACGGGCGCCTTGCGCGGGCGCCGTCTGGTGGTGCCGGGCTTGACCCCGTAGCCGACGAGGACGGGCTGGCGCTTGGGTTCGTCGGGTGCCACGGTGCCGGGCTCGTCGGCGGTGGGGACCGGCTCCTCGACGGGAGGCTTCGGGGCAGGGGCGCCGCCGCTCACGTCCACCGAGATGATGGGGACGCCGACGTCCACGGTGACGCCCTCCTCGGCCATCAGCTCGGTCACCACACCCTCGAACGGGCAGGGCAGCTCCACGATCGCCTTGGCGGTCTCGATCTCCACGATGGTCTGGTTGACCTCGACCCGGTCGCCCGGCGCCACATGCCACTTGACGATCTCGGCCTCGGTCAGCCCCTCGCCCACATCGGGCAGCTTGAACTGCTTCACATCGCTCATCGGCTCGGCTCCCCCGGTCACCACGAGAACGTCCGGTCGACCGCGTCCAGGATGCGGTCGAGGTCGGGCAGATAGTGCTCCTCCAGCCGTGACGGCGGGTAGGGGGTGGAGAAGCCGCCGACCCGCAGCACGGGGGCCTCCAGGCGGTAGAAGCACTTCTCGGTGATGCGCGCGGCCAGCTCGGCGCCGTACCCGCTGAACACCGGGGCCTCGTGGACGACCACGCAACGGCCGGTGCGGTTCACCGACTCCACGACCGTGCCGACGTCGAGCGGGTTGAGCGAGCGCAGGTCGATGACCTCCAGCGAGCGGCCCTCCTCGGCCGCCGCGGTCGCCGCCTCCAGGCAGGTCTTGACGGACGGCCCGTACGCCAGCACGGTGACGTGCTCGCCCGGGTTGACGACGCGGGCGCTGTGCAGCGGCGTCCACGCGGCCGGGTCGGTCTCCACCGGGCCCTTGTCCCAGTAGCGGCGCTTGGGCTCGAAGAAGATCACCGGGTCGTCGGAGGTGACGGACTGCTGGATCATCGTGTACGCGTCCGCCGGGTTGGAACAGGCCACCACCCGCAGCCCGGCGGTGTGCGTGAAGTAGTTCTCGGGGGACTCGCTGTGGTGCTCGACCGCGCCGATGCCGCCACCGCACGGGATGCGGATCACCACGGGCAGCGACAGCGCGCCCAGCGAGCGCATCCGCATCTTGGCGAGCTGCGTGATGATCTGGTCGGCGGCGGGGAACACGAAGCCGTCGAACTGGATCTCGCAGACGGGACGGTAGCCGCGCAGCGCCAGCCCGATCGCGGTGCCCACGATGCCCGACTCGGCCAGCGGGGTGTCGATCACCCGTTCCTCGCCGAAGTCCTTCTGGAGCCCGTCGGTCACGCGGAACACGCCGCCGAGCTTGCCCACGTCCTCGCCCATGACCAGGACCTTGGGGTCGGCCTCCATCGCCTTGCGCAGACCCTCGTTCAGCGCCTTGCCCAGCGTGAAGGTCGGGGTCGCCGAGCCGGTCTCCATCGTCTCGGTCATGACGACACCTCTTCCTCGAAGGACGCCAGGTAGGCGGCGAACTGCTCCTGCTCCTCGGTCATCAGGGGGTGGTCCTCGGCGTACACGTTCTCGAAGATCTGCAGCGGACCGGGGTCGGGCAGGGCGAGGCACTGCTCACGCAGCTCGGTCGCGTTCTTCTTCGCCTCGGCCTCCACGTCCTCGAAGAAGGACGCGTCGGCCAGGTCGTTGCGGACGAGGTACGCCTTGACCCGCTCGATCGGGTCCTTGAGCTTCCACGACTCCTCCTCCGCCTTGAGGCGGTACCGGGTGGGGTCGTCGGTGGTGGTGTGGGCGCCCATGCGGTACGTGAACGCCTCGATGAGCGTGGGGCCCTGCCCCTCACGGGCGTGCTCCAGGGCCTTCCGAGTGACGGCCAGGCAGGCGAACACGTCGTTGCCGTCCACCCTCAGGCCGGGGAACCCGTACCCCTGCGCGCGTTTGTAGAGGGGGATGCGCGACTGCCGTTCCAGCGGCTCGGAGATGGCCCACTGGTTGTTCTGGCAGAAGAACACGACGGGCGCGTTGAACACGGACGCGAACACGAAGGACTCGTTCACGTCGCCCTGCGAGGTGGCGCCGTCACCGAAGTAGGCGATGGTCGCCCCGGCCGACGGCGTCCCGAGGACCCCGTCGCGCTGGATGCCCATCGCGTACCCGGTCGCGTGCAGCGTCTGGCTGCCGATCACGATCGTGTAGAGGTGGAAGCCGTGCTCGGCCGGGTCCCACCCGCCGTGGTTCACGCCGCGGAACAGGCCCAGCAGCCGCAGCGGCTCGACGTTCCGGCAGTACGCGACGCCGTGCTCGCGGTAGGTCGGGAAGACCATGTCGTGCTCGGTCAGTGCCCGTCCGGAGCCGATCTGCGCCGCCTCCTGGCCCAGCAGCGAGGCCCAGATGCCGAGCTCGCCCTGACGGGTCAGCGCGACGGCCTCAAGGTCGATGCGGCGTACCGTCACCAGGTCCCGGTAGAGGTCGCGGACCTCCTGGGCGGACAGGTCCAGCGGGTAGTCGGGGTGCTCGATCCGCTCGCCCTCGGGGGTGAGCAGTTGGACGAGTGCGGGTTCGGCGTGCTCGGGGGTGGCGGGCGCGCCGCGCACGGAGTCGATCGTCATCGATGCCTACTCCTTGGTCGGGGCCGGACGCGGGGTCGCCGCTCGGCCGGCCGTTCTTCAGTGGCCCCGTCCCCGGTAAGGGACGAACGCCGCTGAAGCCCATCGTGGCAGACCTCACACGTGGAGGCGCAAGCCCCCACGCACCCGGATCCTTACCCGCCCCCGGCGCCGTCCGATCACTCGCGGGACAGGGCACGGGTGGCGCCCGCCGCCACGGTCAGTCCCAGCACGAAGCCCATGATGACGATCAGGTTGGCGATCCACTGGTAGACGCCCTCGGGCGCGAACACCCGCTCCTGCCCCAGGTCGCCGATCGGCAGGATCAGGTCGAGGGTGTAGAAGAACGCGTTGAAGTGCGGGTGGTCGTCCTCGTTGAGGATGGCGGGCCGGTGCAGGGAGAACACGATCGTTCCGAACACCAGCAGAAACATCAGCCAGCTCGCGGCGCGGAACGGGCGGTAGCCGTAGCCGACCAGCACGTCCTGGAACCAGCCGACGATCTTGCGCGGGATGCCCTGCGTCTTGCGCCGGTCGCGGGCCTTGGCCAGCAGCACCGAGCGCCCGTCGGCGTCCAGGCCGAGCGCGCGGTAGGTCTGCGCCAGCCGCTCGTACGGCTGCGGCTGGTAGCCGTCGGTGTCGCGGCGCAGCCAGTTCAGCCGGTCGCGGGCGGTGAGCGGCGGCTCCAGGGTCTCGTACTGCAGCCCGTCCAGTTGCAGCCGCTCCGGCCAGGTCGCCGGGTCGTCGCGCAGCAGGTTGATCTTGGCGAACGACAGGTCGGTCACGCCCTTGACCTGCTCGGCGGGACGCAGCAGCACCTCCTCGGCCTGGAGCCGTTGCAGGCTCAGCGCCGTCCCGGAGTCGTTGTGCAGCCGGGCGCCGCGCAGGCTGAGCTGGCCGCTGACGCGGGCGCCCGCGAACGTGACGCCGCCGTGCGAGGTGAAGCCGTCCGAGCAGTAGACGTCGGTCTCGACGGCCAGGTCGTCGGCGTTGAGCGCGATGCCCTCCGGGCAGGACAGCCGCGCGCCCACGAAGGACAGGTAGCCGCCGACGCGGGCGCCGCGCAATCGGATGGAGCCCTGCGCGGAGAAGCCTCCATCGCAGAACATGTTGGCCGCCACCTCCAGGCGGCTGGCGTACAGCGCGGCGCCGGACGGATTGTGCAGCCGCGCCTTGCGCAGGATCAACTGCCCGCCCACCCGCGCGCCGGGGACCCGCACCTCGCCGTTCGCGGTGAACCCCTGGTCGCAGTAGACGTTGGCGTCCACGCTGAGCCGGTCGGCCAGCAGCGCGTCCCCGCCCGGGTTGAGCAGGTGGACGCCCGACATGTTGAGGATCCCCGCGATGTGCGCGCCGTCCAGCAGCAGGCCGCCGGACACCTGGCTGCCCTCCAGCCACAGATGCCCGTCCACCCGCGTACCGGACGCGACCAGGCCCGGCATCCGGCACCGCATCATGTGGACGCTGTCCATGCTCGCCCAGTAGAAATGCGGCGCCTCGTCGAACACGCAGTTGGTGAGGGCCAGCGGCACGTCCACCTGCGCGTGCCCGAGGTTCAGGGAGCCGAGGATCCGGGCGCCGCTGAGCCGCACCGCCGCCACGTGCCCCGACTCGGGCTCGACGGCCCCGGCCAGCAACGCCACCAGCACCTCGGCGCGGATGTACCGGTCGGGACCCCAGCGGTCGGCCGTCGCCGGGTCGCTCAGCCCGGGATCGGTGCTGGACAGGTCGACGGACTCGCCGCGCGGGAACGCCTCCCAGAGACGGCGCTCGGGGGGTGACAGCTCATCGATGTTCATCGATCGACTCCGGGGTGCTGGTGGGTCATGCAAGGGTCATGGTGCCGTACGCTGCTGACGGTAGAGGAACCGCAGATCAGTAAGGGGGCGGTCGTGGCTCGCGTGGTCGTCGACGTCATGCTCAAGCCGGAGATCCTCGATCCGCAGGGGCAGGCGATCGCTCGCAAGCTGCCGCAGATGGGGTACGAGGGCATCGGCGCGGTGCGCCAGGGCAAGAGGTTCGAGCTGGAACTGGCCGGCGAGGCCGACGAGGAGGCCCTCGGCCGGGTCCGTAAGATCGCCGAGACCCTGCTGGCCAACACGGTGATCGAGACCTTCGAGGTGCGCGTCCTGTAACCGCGGTGGGACGCCCGGGTCGCGCACGGGTGATTAACCTGCCTCGCGAATGGACGAGCCGCCAATTGGAACGTGCTATCCCCTTTGCTCTCATCAACCGATCCAGGCCAATCCCGGCCGTGCGGCTAAAGCCATCCGGTGACAACCGAGTGTTCACGGAAAGAGCCCGCCGTTCAACGATTACGGAAGATACCGCCGGGGAAGCCTTAGCTGCGTCGAGTCGTCGAGCAACGCTCGGGGGACCGGAGTCCCGCCGCGGGATCCCGGGGCATGAGCACGAGGTGACCGGTGGACATGAGGTTCTCGCTCGCACTACCGCGCGAGGCGCTGAGCATCCCGGTGATCCGCCGGGTACTGGGGGAGGCGCTGCGCGGTCTCGGGGTCGCCGAGGACTGCGTCGCCGACATTCTCGTCGCCACCTCCGAGGCGTGCACCAATGTGATCCAGCACGCCCGCGGCACCCGCGAGTTCGAGGTGGCCGGACGGGTGAACGACGGCCTGTGCCTGCTGAAGATCATGGATCTGGGCCGCGGCCCGCGCCGCACGCCCGCCGTCACCGACCCCTCGGACTTGGCCGAGTCCGGCCGCGGTATTAGGATCATGCGGGCATTGGTGGACGAACTCATCATCGACTCCGCGTCCGAACGGGGTACGGTCGTCCACCTCGAGAAGCGCCTGACCTGGCGCGACGAGGCGCTGATCAGGGACCTGGACGAACCTTTGGTGCACAGCGCCGGGTAGATTGAGACGAACGCGGGGGGATCGCGTCGTGCGACGGTGACCGGAGGTCGCCGTGCCGCGGCGCCGTTCGGCGGGCAAGGCCGCCTCACCCCCGGCCGCCTCATTTCGGAGGAACAGTAGAGATGGACGCTGCCCGGGTAGGGATCGTCACCTTCCCAGGTTCCCTCGACGACCGTGACGCCGCGCGCGCCGTGCGGCTCGCGGGCGCCGAGCCGGTCGCCCTCTGGCACGCCGACCACGACCTGCGCGGTGTGGACGCCGTCGTGCTGCCCGGCGGGTTCTCCTACGGCGACTACCTGCGCGCCGGTGCGATCGCCCGGTTCGCGCCGCTGATGACCGAGCTGATCGCCGCCGCCGGGGACGGGCTTCCGGTGCTGGGGATCTGCAACGGCTTCCAGGTGCTGTGCGAGTCGCACCTGCTGCCCGGCGCGCTGCTGCCCAACGCCGGCCTCCACTTCGTCTGCCGGGACCAGCGCCTGCGCGTCGAGAACGCCGAGACCGCCTGGACGGCCGACTACACCGAGGGCCAGGAGCTGGTCGTCCCGATCAAGAACAGGGACGGCCGCTACACCGCCGACGCCGCCACGCTCAGCGAGCTGGCGGAGAGCGGCCGGATCGTGGCCCGCTACGTCGACCTCAACCCCAACGGCTCGCTCGACGACATCGCGGGCATCTGCAACGAGGCCGGCAACGTGGTCGGCCTGATGCCCCACCCCGAGCACGCCGTGGAGACCCTCACCGGCCCCTCGACCGACGGGCTCGGCTTCTTCACCTCGATCGTCAAGAGGCTGGTCACCGTATGACAGAGAGGGAAGCGAGCGACGAGGGAAGGCGGCGCCCAACGGCGCCCTGTACGCGAACGGGAAGCACAGCATGAGCGAGCAGCCGTCCACCCCCGGCGCCCCGGACGTCACCCCGACCGGCGAACCGGAGGAGCCGAGCCTGGAATGGTTCGCCGACCTCAAGTCCGACGCCGACGACCCCGAGCTTCAGCCGGTCGACCCCTCGGTCGTCCAGGCGTTCGAGGCCGTGGCCGAGGAGGGCGAACGCCAGGCCGCCGCCGGCCTGGTCCCCCAGCCCCCAAGGCCCGACACAGGCCCGCAGCCCGCGGTCCCCTCGAACACAGGCCCACAGCCGGTCGTCCCGTCCAACACGGGCCCGCAGCCCGTGATCTCCGGCACCGGCCCGCAACCCGTCGTCCCGTCCAACACGGGCCCGCAGCCTGTCGTCCCGTCCAACACGGGCCCGCAGCCCGTCGTCCCGTCCAGCACGGGCCCGCAGCCCGTCGTGACGGACACCGGGCCGCAGCCGCGGATCCCCAGCGTCGAGGACCAGTCGAACGCGCCCGACTCGGGTCTCCGGCATCCCGCGTCCGGGACCGGGCCGCAGGAGGCGGTCCGGGACGACGCGAGGCCCGGGGACGCGGCGCCTCAGCCCGGTGGGGACGAGACCGCCACCCGTCCCGCGACGGCCGCCGAGATCCTGCAACGGTTCGGGGGACAGCCCCTGGCCGCCCCGGTGGTCACCACCCCCGAGGTGCCCGTGCCGCCGGTGCCGGTGCCCGTGGAGGACGAGCCGGACGCCGCCGTTCCCCAGGGGACGGACACGGTCGCGGTCGCGGCGGCCACCCCGGACCGGCCGCAGCCGTACGCCGAGCTGGGCATGAACGACGAGGAGTACCAGCGGGTCCGGGAGATCCTGGGCCGCCGCCCGACCTCGGCGGAGCTGGCGATCTACTCGGTGATGTGGAGCGAGCACTGCTCGTACAAGAGCTCCAAGGTCCACCTGCGGCAGTTCGGTGAGAAGGCGCCCAAGACCGACGCGCTGCTGGTCGGCATGGGCGAGAACGCCGGCGTGGTGGACGTGGGCCAGGGCTGGGCGGTCACCTTCAAGGTCGAGTCGCACAACCACCCCTCCTACGTGGAGCCGTACCAGGGCGCGGCGACCGGGGTCGGCGGGATCGTGCGCGACATCATGTCGATGGGCGCCCGTCCGGTCGCGGTGATGGACTCGCTGCGCTTCGGCCCGGCCGACGAGCCCGACACGCAACGGGTGCTGCCCGGGGTGGTCGCGGGCATCGGCGGGTACGGCAACTCGCTCGGCCTGCCCAACATCGGCGGCGAGACCGTGTTCGACCCCACCTACGCGCAGAACCCGCTGGTGAACGCGCTGTGCGTGGGCGTGATGAAGCACGAGGACATCAAGCGGGCGATCGCCCCCGGGCCGGGCAACCACGTGATCCTCTTTGGCGCCACCACCGGCCCGGACGGGATCGGCGGCGCGTCCGTGCTGGCCTCGGCGACCTTCGATGAGGAGTCGCAGGCCAAGCGTCCCGCGGTGCAGGTCGGCGACCCGTTCACCGAGAAGCTGCTGATCGAGTGCTGCCTGGAGCTGTTCCGCGAGGACCTGGTGGTCGGCATCCAGGACCTCGGTGCCGCGGGCGTCTCGTGCGCGACCACCGAGCTGGCCGCCGCCGGGACCGGCGGCATGCGCGTCGAACTGGACGCCGTCCCGCTGCGCGACTCGACGCTGCGCCCTGAGGAGATCCTCATGAGCGAGTCGCAGGAGCGCATGATGGCGGTGGTCGAGCCCGACAAGGTCGACCGCTTCATGGAGATCTGCGCCAAGTGGGAGATCCCGGCGACCACGATCGGCACGGTCACCGACACCGGACGCCTCGTGATGACCTGGCGCGGCGAGACCATCGTCGACATCCCCCCAGGCACCGCCGCCGACGAGGGCCCGGTGTACCGGCGCCCGCTGGAGCCCCCGGCCGACCTGGGCTCGCTCCAGGCCGACACCCCGGGACGGCTGACCCGCCCGTCCAGCGCCGAGGAGATCCGCCGCACGGTCCTGTGGCTGGCCGGGTCCCCGAACCTGGCGAGCAAGACCTGGGTGACCTCGCAGTACGACCGGTACGTGATGGGCAACACCGTGCTGGCCATGCCCGAGGACGCCGGGGTGATCCGGATCGACGAGGAGTCCGGGCTGGGCCTGGCGCTGTCCCTGGACGGCAACGGCCGCTACACCCGGCTCGACCCCTACAGCGGCGCCCAACTGGCCCTCTCCGAGGCGTTCCGGAACGTGGCGGCCACCGGCGCCCGCCCGCTGGCGGTCACCAACTGCCTCAACTTCGGCTCTCCGGAGGACCCCGGGGTCATGTGGCAGTTCGCCCGTGCCGTGGAGGGCCTGGCGGACGCGTGCCAGTACCTGGGCGTCCCGGTCACCGGCGGCAACGTCAGCTTCTACAACCAGACCGGCACCACGCCGATCAACCCGACCCCGGTCATCGGGGTGCTGGGCGTTCACGACGACGTCCGCCGCCACGTGAACATGTCGTTCACCTCCGACGGCGCCACCCTCGCCCTCCTGGGCGAGACCCGCGAGGAGTTCGGCGGCTCCGAATGGGCGCACGTGGTCTACGGCCACCTGGGCGGCCTGCCGCCCCTGGTCGACCTGGCCGCCGAACGCGCCCTGGCCTCGGTCCTGGTCGCCGCCGCCCGTGAGGGTCTGCTCACGGCCGCGCACGACCTCTCCGACGGCGGCCTCTCCCAGGCCCTGGTGGAGTCCTGCCTGCGCGGCGGCCTGGGCGCGAAGATCACCCTACGGGGCGACCCGTTCGTCAACCTGTTCAGCGAGTCGGTCGCCCGCGCCGTGGTGGCCATCCGCCCCGGCGGCGAGAACCGCCTGGTACAGCTCTGCGAGACCGCAGGCGTCCCCATTTCCCAACTGGGCATCATCGGCGGCGACTCCCTGGACGTCTCCACCGTAGGCCCGGACGGCGAAGCCCAAGAGCTGTTCACCATCCCCCTGGTGGAACTAAGGGACACCCACGAACGCCTACTCCCGAGCTACGCCAACTAGCCACCACTAGGCCAGACGACCGCTCAACCCGCTGCGCTCGCATCCAAACCAGGAGCGAGCGCAGCGCGCGTCTGCACCAAACACGGTCGTAATCACCTCAACCCCCAGCCCCGAACGGTCGCTCAAGCGTTGCGATCGCGTCCGAAGGCAGGTTCCGAGCTTGCGAGGAACCTGATCGCGGAGCGAGCCTCTAGGCGAGTCGGAGCGATGCAGCGATCGCCGCAGGCGCGACAAGCGACGAGCCGCCAGGCGAGGAGCGCAGCTCGTGCTTGCCAATAAACACGGCCGCACCCACCTCAACCCCCAGCCCCGAACGGTCGCCCAGGCGTTGCGATCGCGTCCGAAGGCAGGTTCCGAGCTTGCGAGGAACCTGATCGCGTAGCGAGCCCCTGGGCGAGTCGGAGCGATGCAGCGATCGCCGCAGGCGCGACAAGCGAGGAGCGCCAGCGACGAGTGCAGCTCGCGTCTGCCTTAGAACACAGATATATGCACGTGGTCGTAGTGGTTGGCGGTGATGCCGCCGCGGTTGGCCATCATGCGCCAGCCTGGGCTGCGCATGTCGTAGATGCGCTGGCGCCAGATGACGTATTTGACGCCGAGCCTGCTGGCGTTGTTGATGGCGTATTGGGCGGTGCCGTCGCCTTGGGCGCGGCCGTTGGCGGACGGCATGCTGCCGCCGGTGCTGACCATGAAGTCGCAGGCGGTGCCGGTGGCGTGGTCTTGGGCGTCGACGCCGCCGCGGAAGCAGCCGATGGTGGGGAACGGGCCGAATTCGATGTCGACCGCGTTCTTCACCCTGAGCATGCGCGCGGTGACGCCGCCCATGCCGACGCTGGGGGATTCGGGCTTGTACTTCTTGATCAGTGCCCGGATCCTGGCCCGCTGCTTGACCAGGTCGGCGATCTCCTTCTCCAGGTCCTTGATCTTCTGTTCGGCCTCGCGCTTGGCGCGCTGCTGGTCGTTGACCAGCTTCTGGATCTGCTGGACCCGGGCCGACTGGTTGGAGGCCACGTGGCTGGCGAGGCTGAGGCCGCTGAGCGCGCTGGACGGGTCGTCGGAGCCGAGGACCGACACGGACGGGTCGGCGCCGCCGGTCATGTACTGGGAGGCCGCTAGCTGGGCGACCAGGTTGCGGGTGGCCTCCAGGTCGGTGTTGAGCTCTCTGGCCTTGGCGATGGCCTTCTTGGCGTCGTACTCGGCGTCCTTGAGCTTGGCGAGGTCGCCGCCGTACGCCTTGTCGAGCTTTTCGATCTGGGCGTTGAGCTTCCGCATCTTGGCCGTGTCGCCGGGGGCCGCGGCCTGCGCGTTCACCGTGGTGCCGGCGGTGAGCGGCACGGCACCGGCGGCGAGTGCCACGAGTGCCAGGGCGGGACGCCGTAGCCGGGTGCGCCAGCGGCGGGTGGAGTTCGGGGTCTCCTCCACGTCCTCTCCTCTCCTCGATCGCCTACCGGGTTAGCTGACGGGTTCGGGCCGGGAGACGGCCCTGCCACCGCCGGTGGTGACCGGTGGTGGGTTCACCCCGGCCGGTCGGGCCCGGGGGCTGGCCCCGGACTCACCGGCGATGGGTCCCCGGCTCCCGTGGCGCGGGTGCCACGGGACTCGGCCGATCCGGCCGTTCCGTCCCCGGGGGGGCGGGACGGTGCGCGGGCCGAATGCCGTCGGACTGCAATGCGGTCGAACTGGAATGAGCCATACGAACCTTAGCGGAGATCAAACCGCCGGGCGCCGTGGAATGGTTCATTGCTCGGTGGGCGCGGCCATTTCGTGGGAGCGGAGCCATGTCAGGTGACCCGGCTCACAGCGTGGACCCGCAGGGCATGCCGCCGCGCGTTCCCTAGGGAAGCGGCCCGTTCCGTGCCTTTGCTCGGGTGGCGCTTGACCATTTCCGCGCCCGGGAGAAAGGGCGCGGGGGCGCGGCGGGGCGGTTCGCCGGCGCGGCCCGGTGGCGCGCATGCGAGGGCCGGCCTTCGGTGGGCAGTCCGCAAGAGCACTCCTTCTCTCCGGCGGGGACCGGGCACCCGCGGCCAAGCCGATGATCTCGGCCGCGGATACCTTAATGGATCCGAGGCGAAAGAAACTCTTAAATGACCCTTAAATCCTCGGGTCCGGGCGGCTCCCCGATCGGCCGGGCGCGGTCAGCTACGGCTGAGTTTGCCCTGGTAGCCGAGCCGCCGGTTGCCCGGCAGCCTCCACACGTACTGGAGCGTCCCGTCGACCTGGCGGGTGACCTCGACGGCACCGCTGGAGCACGGCTTGGAGATGTTCAGGGCCATTTTGAGCGTCCGGTTCGTCCCCTCGGTGAAGGTCAGCGTCCCGGTGCAGCGGGTCTGCGGGTACACCGCGCGCGCCTTCGTCTGGCCCGGCTCGAACGTGACCTCGACCGGGAACGAGGCGCCGCGCGAGGGGTTGACGACCGTGCCCTTCCATGTCCCGGCGAAGCCCTCGGGGACGGCCGTCACGGGCTGGTCGTTGATGGCGTTGGCGGGCCCGGCCTGCTGCGGGGACGGCTCCTCGTTCCCGCGCATCTGCGGCCACAGCACCAGAGCGATGATCGCGACACCGACCAGCACGCCGATCGTGAGGGAGAGCGCCACGCCCAGCATGCTGTTGCCGGGACGCAGGCGCAGCAGGTTCTCTAAGATCCCCGGCAGCCCGCGTGAGGACGGCTCGGACACCACGGCGGGCAGGACGGCCGTGGAGCCGCGCTCTTCCGGAACCTCGTCCCTGAAACGGTCCATGCCGGGGATCAGGTGCGGGACCGGGTCCGTCCTGTCGGTCGGCCCGGCGAACCTCCCCTCGGGCACGGCGGGCACATGCTGCGTCGCCATGTCGTCGTACACCCGGTCGCGGGACGGGGGCGGGCCGGACGGGTCGATGCGCGGCGTGTCGATCCGCGTGAGCTCGGCCGCCTCGGCCGGCTCCGGCGGGGCGGACCGGGAGCCGGGCTTGGAGGACGAGCGGGGCTCGAACCACCCCTCGGAGCCCAGCCGGGCCGTGGCCTCCCCCGGCGGCTCGTACAGGTTGGACGGCTCGTACGAACCCGGCGCCGACGGTTCCCGGGGCGGGTCCGGGACGGGGGCCCTCAGCGGCACGGATTCAGGCGTGGGGCCGGTGAACGCGGTCGGTGAGAGGGCCGGCGACTCCAGGATGATCCGGGGCTCGGCGGGAGGCGGGGTGAGCGAGGCGCCGACGGCGAGCGCGCGGCCCTCGTCGAGGAGCGTGCCGGGCATCTTCTCGGCCAGCGGCCCGGACTCGTCCAGCATCCGTTCGAGCAGCGCCGCCGCGGTGGGACGCCGCGCGGGGTCCTTGGCGAGGGCGTCGGCGACGACCTCGCGCAGCGAGTCCGGCAGTTCGTCCATCTCGGGCTCGTCGTAGACCACCCGTTGCATGATCTCGGAGGTGGAGTCGTCCCCGAACGGGGCCCGCCCGTAGGTCGCGTACAGCAGGCACGAGGCCCAGGCGAACACGTCGGCGGCCGGGCCGTTGTCGCTGCCGCTGAGCTGTTCGGGTGCCTTGTAGGAGGGGTCGTCGCTGACCCGTCCCGTCGGGGTTGCGTCGACGGTCTCCAGAGCGGCGGCGACGCCGATGTCGGTCAGCCTGGGCCCGTCCCGGCCGAGGAGGATGTTGGCGGGCCTGAGGTCGTGGTGGACGGCCCCGGCCCGGTGGATCGCGGCGAGCGCGACCGCGGCGCCGACCGCCAGCCGCTCGATCACCGCGTTCCCGCGCGGGCCCTCCTCGGAGACCAGCCGCAGCAGGGACGGCCCGGCGACGTACTCGCTGACCACGTACGGGCGGTCGCCCTCCACGTCGGCGTCGAGGATCGCGGCGGTGCAGAAGCCCTGGACCTTGCGGGCGGCGGCGAAGGCCCCGGCGAACCGGGCGCGCGCCGCCGGCTCCCCGGTCAGCCGCAGGTGCAGCAGCTTGATCGCGACCTGCCCGCCGGACGGGGTCCGGCCGAGAAAGACGGCGCCGTGCTCGCCGACGCCGAGCCGTCCGGTGACCTCGTAAACGCCGAGTCTTCGCGGGTCACCGGGCTGCAGGGGCAGCGCATCGGCCATCTACACAACCTCCGTGTTCTCCCCGCCGGGGACCGGCCCCCCGGCCGGCCCCCCAACCTTCCGTCCCCCGCGCCTTCCGTGCCCCGTCCGGGTCCGCGCGCCGGTCCCTACGCCGGTCCGGGGCCGCGCGCCGTGGTCGCATGGTGCCCCGGCCAGGGCCGGGACGGGGCCTCGCCTGGTCTCTGCGCTCGTGTGCGGTTCCGTGCCTTCCATGCCTTCCGGGCCACCTGTGCCGTTCGGCCCCCTGCCGCCGTGCCGCCGTGGCCGGTCCCTTTCTACCGGGTGCACCGCCCCGCCGCGCCGGGGACGGACACGATGGGAGGAACGGTAGCGTCGGTGGGGATGTCGCGAACACCACTCACCCGTGCCGTGCTGGACGAGCAGCGGCACGCGCTGGGCCTGCCGCCGCATGGTGGTACCGATGAGCCCGCGGAGCTCCGCCGGTCCGCCCTGGAGGCCGTGCTGGCCGCCTACGACGCGGGCGCCGAGCCTAACCGGCCCGTTCTCAAGGGAGCCGTGCGCCACCTGCTCGACCGGCTCGCCGCGCTCGCACCCGGGCGGTCGGTGGAGGTCCGGGTCCCTCCGTACGCCGCCGTCCAATGCATTGCCGGGCCGCACCATACCCGTGGAACCCCGCCGAACGTGGTGGAGATGGACCCACCGACCTGGATCGCCCTGGCGACAGGGCGGCTGGCCTGGGACGACGCCGTGAAAAAGGGGCGGGTCCGCGCCAGCGGCCCGCGCGCCGACCTGTCCGGTCACCTGCCGCTTCCGCCCGCTGACTGAGCGTTCGCCGGGCGGCCTCGCCGCGCCCGGCGGCGTCCTGCCCCGCGAGGGGCTTGTAACGGGGGGCAGGACGCTGCCAGCGTGGGTGGTGCCATGCTGATCGCGCACTGGACCTTCGACAACGGCACCATCGACGGCCGCAGCGCCGCCGAGGCCAGGGGTGCCGGACCGGCCATGGCGCTGGACGAGTCGGTGACCGTCGTGCCGGGCAGGGACGGCGAGGCGCTGTCGTTCGACGGGATGGGCGGGGCCGTGGTGCCCTCCTCCCCGCAGCTCGTCCTGAACCAGATGTTCGGGTACGCGATCGCCTTCCACGCCCGTGTGGCCCAGGAACCGGACGGCGAGTGGCGTGGCCTGTTCTACAAGCCCGTGGGGGAGAACGACGCGCGGAGCATCGGGATCTGGCTCTACCCGGACACGACCCAGCTCCGGGTGCAGCTCTTCACGGTCGAGGGCCCCGAGTACATCGACAGCCGGGCGTCCCTGCCGGTCGGTGCGTGGACCCACGTGACCTTTGCCGTCGACCGGAACGGCATGCATCTTTACATCGACGGGCGGCTCGACACGGGCATCCCCTTGGAACACGAGGTGGTCCCTGCCTACGGGCCGATCTACTTGGGAAGCGAGCCGGGGAAGCCCGGATTCGTGGGCCTGATGGACGATGTCCAGGTGTACGCCTCGGCCCTGAGCCCCGGAGAGGTCCGCGACCTGGCGGGCCCCGATCTCCCCATCGAGTAGGGCAATTCGGACGATCCGGGGATCGGAGCAGGTGAAGGAGGGATCTAGACTGGCGGACGTGCCTCTCGGTGATGGACGTCTGAGCCATGACATCGACCCTTCCGACCGCTCCCCACAGGACGCCTGCGGGGTCTTCGGCGTCTGGGTCCCGCCCTCGGAGGCGGATCATGCCGAAGTGAGCAAGCTCACATACTATGGGCTGTACGCGCTACAGCACCGCGGGCAGGAATCCGCCGGCATCGCCGTCAGCGACGGAACCCGCATCGTCGTCTTCAAGGACATGGGCCTGGTCGCCCAGGTCTTCGACGAGTCGGTGCTGAACACGCTGCGCGGCCACCTGGCCGTCGGCCACTGCCGCTACTCCACGACCGGCTCACCGACCTGGGAGAACGCCCAGCCCACCTTCCGTCCCACCGAGGGCGGCGGGCTGGCCCTCACCCACAACGGCAACCTGATCAACACCCTGGAGCTGGCCGCCAGGCTCGACCCCGGCGTGCTGACCGCCACCTCCGACACCGAGGTGCTGACCGCGTTGCTGAGCACCCACACCGGCGGCGACCCGCTGGCCGCCGCGCGGGAGATCCTCCCGTTCGTCCGCGGAGCCTTCTCCCTGGTCTTCATGGACGAGGAAACGTTGTACGCCGCCCGCGACCCCGAGGGCGTCCGTCCCCTGGTGCTGGGACGCCTCGGAGCGGACGGCGGCGACGGCTGGGTGGTGGCCTCCGAGACCGCGGCCCTCGACATCGTCGGCGCCCGCTTCGTCCGGGAGATCGAGCCCGGCGAGCTGGTCGCGATCGACGCCCGCGGGCTCCGGTCAGAACGGTTCGCCGAGGCACGCCCCAAGGGGTGCCTGTTCGAGTACGTCTACCTGGCCCGTCCCGACACCACCATCGCGGGCCGCAGCGTCCAGGCCACCCGGGTCGAGGTGGGACGGCGGCTGGCCCGCGAGCACCCGGTCGAGGCCGACCTGGTCATCCCGACGCCCGAGTCCGGCACCCCCGCCGCCATCGGGTACGCGGAGGCGTCCGGGATCCCCTACGGCCAGGGCCTGGTGAAGAACTCCTATGTCGGCCGCACGTTCATCCAGCCGTCCCAGACGATCCGCAAGCTCGGCATCCGGCTCAAGCTGAACCCGCTGCGCGAGGCGATCGAGGGCAAACGGCTGATCGTGGTGGACGACTCGATCGTCCGCGGCAACACCCAGCGCGCCATCGTGGCGATGCTGCGGGACGCGGGCGCCGCCGAGGTCCATGTCCGGATCTCCAGCCCGCCGGTGGCCTGGCCCTGCTTCTACGGCATCGACTTCGCCAGCCGTTCCGAGCTGATCGCGGGCAACCTCTCCGTCGAGGAGATCCGCGACTCGCTGGGCGCCGACTCGCTCGGCTACATCTCGCTGGACGAGCTGATCGCCGCCTCCCGGATCCCGAAGGACAACCTGTGCCGTGCCTGCTTCGACGGGCGCTACCCGATCCCCGTCGAGGACGAGGCGCGCGGCAAGTACCTGCTGGAACCTTCCACCACGTGAGCACGGGGGAGACGGGGATGGGCACCTCGTACGAGGCGGCCGGGGTCGACATCGCGGCGGGCGAGCGCGCCGTCGAGCTGATGAAGTCCCGGGTCGCCCGCGCCAGACGTCCCGAGACCGTCGACGACGCGAGCGGCTTCGCCGGGCTGTTCGACGCCTCGGCGCTGCTGCGGTACCGCCGTCCCCTGCTGGCCACGTCCACCGACGGCGTCGGCACCAAGGTCGACCTCGCCCGCCGCCTGGGGATCTACGACACGGTCGGGCACGACCTGGTCGGCATGGTGATCGACGACCTTGTCGTCTGCGGCGCCGAACCGCTGTTCATGACCGACTACATCGCCTGCGGCAAGGTCGTCCCGGAGCGGATCGCCGACCTGGTCGGTGGCATCGCCGACGCCTGCGCCCTCGCGGGCTGCTCCCTGGCCGGCGGTGAGACCGCCGAACACCCCGGCCTCCTGGAGCCCGACGAGTTCGACCTGGCCGGCGCCGGCACGGGCGTCGTCGAGGCCGACAGGCTCCTGGGCCCCGACCGCGTCCGCCCGGGCGACGCCGTGATCGCCATGGCCTCGTCCGGCATCCACTCCAACGGCTACTCCCTGGTCCGGCACATCCTGGCGGCCGACCCGAGCCTCACCTTGGAATCGCAGCCGGACGAGCTCACCCGCACCCTGGGCGAGGAACTCCTCACGCCCACCCGGATCTACGCCCAGCACTGCCTGGCGCTCACCCGGGCCGTGGAGGTACGGGCCTACGCCCACATCACCGGCGGCGGCCTGGCCGCGAACCTGGCCCGCTCCCTCCCCGGCACGGCCGACGCCGTCCTGAACCGCTCGTCCTGGACGGTACCGCCGATCTTCGAGCTGCTCGCCGCGCACGGCCGCGTCCCTCTCCCGGAGATGGACAAGACGTTCAACATGGGCGTGGGCATGGCCGCCATCGTCGCTCCGGACGCCGCCGACACCGCCGTGAAGCTCCTCGACGACCGCGGCGTCCCCGCCTGGATCGTGGGCGAGATCACACCCGGGACCGGCCAGGCCGTACTTCGCTGACCGCGAACCCCGCGGCGCCGCCCCGCGTCATATCGGCCATGGTCAGAAGGGCACTTGGCCGTCTGCTGGGCCCCTCGCTCGTCCTGGCGGGCTTGATGGTCTACGCGATCCTCGCCCCGACCGGATGGGCGTACGCGGAGACGGCCCGCTTCCGCACGTCCGTGGAGAACGTCCCGGCGACGCCGGTCGCGCTGGTGCTGGGCGCGGGAATCAACGGCTCCCAGCCCTCACTGTTCCTGGCCCGCCGCCTCGACCTGGCGGCCGACCTGTACCGTCGCGGCAAGGTCAAGGTGCTGCTGGTGTCGGGCGACAACCGCACCAAGGGCTATGACGAGCCGACCGTGATGCGCGACTACCTGCTCCGCCAGGGCGTCCCCGACCGCAAGATCGTCCGGGACTTCGCGGGACGCGACACCTGGGACTCCTGCGCCCGCGCCAAGCGCATCTTCGGCGTGGACCGGCTGACCGTCGTCACCCAGGACTTCCACCTGCCCCGCGCCGTCGCCCTCTGCCGCGCCGCCGGACTCGACACGTGGGGCGTCGGCGACCGCAGCCCTTGGGGAATGGGCGCCACCAAGGTCGGCTACACCCGAGAGCCACTGGCCATGATCAAGGCCCTGGCGAGCCTCACCGCCCGCCCCGACCCGGACCTGCTGGGCCGCCCAGAACCCACGGTCCACAAAGCCCTGACGTCCGGCTGAGCCCCGCGGGGAGCACACAGACGCCACCGCAAAAACGCAAAACACAAGCCGACGCCAGAAAAGCGGACGCGACACCTCAGCCCGCCACCCCAGCCCCGAACGAGGGCCAGGGGGCGATCGCGTCCGAAGGCAGGTTTCGAGCTTGCGAGAAACCTGATCGCGCAGCGAGCCCCCCCAGGGCGAGCCGAAGCGATGCCAGCGATCGCAGCAAGCGCTACAAGCGGCGGGCCGCCAGGCGAGGAGCGCGGCTAGCGCTTGGAATCGGAAGCAGACTCGTCGTAGTCGGCGTACTTTTGGGCGAGCTCGTCGTAGGGGTCGTCGTAGTCGTTGGTGGGGGCGGGGTCGGAGACTCCCAGCTCGCTCTTCAGGCGGTCGAGGTCGGTGTTGCCACCGTTGTACTTCAGCTGCCGGGCAACCTTTACCTGCTTGGCCTTGGCTCGGCCGCGACCCATTGGCTCGACCCCCTCGATGGTCAGGGCTTTCGTGGGCCCATCAACGCGCGCGTGTACCACACGAACCGATGCCTGATGAGCCATGCGTCAGTCACGGGTACAACCGTACCCGTTTTGCGCCCGGCTCGGTACATCGTCGGTACGTGGCGGCACGCTCGTTCAATGAAGCCCAGTCTATCCCCCGGCCATGGCCCTCTATACTCCGGGCGGATCATGTCAGGGGGATGATCCGCCCGGAGCCCGTGCCTCAGAGCCAGATGCCGCGGAGGCGCCCGATCTCGGACATCCGCCGCTCGGCGAGCCGGTCGGCGGCCACCGCGGGGGGCACGCCCTCCTCGGCGGCCAGGTGGAAGATCCGCCGGGTGGTGTCGAAGATCCCGGTCGCCCGCGCCTTGGCCCGGTCGAAGTCGAAGCCGCCGATCTCGTCGGCCACCTGGATCACCCCGCCGGAGTTCACCACGTAGTCGGGGGCGTACAGCACGCCCCGGTCGGCGAGCTGCTTCTCGATGCCGGGGTGGGCGAGCTGGTTGTTGGCGGCGCCGCAGACGATCTTGGCGGTCAGCTCGGGAACGGTGTCGTCGTTCAGGGAGCCGCCGAGGGCGCACGGGGCGTACACGTCCAGGCCGGCCCTCACGAGCTCGTCGTTGCCGGCGACCACGTCGACGGCAGGGTGCGCGGTCGTGACCCGTTCGAGCGCCGCCTCGTTCACGTCGCAGATGACGACCTCGGCACCGTCCTCCCTCAGGTGATCGACGAGCCGGTGTCCCACCTTGCCGACGCCCTCGACCCCTACGCGGCGGCCGTGCAGCGTGGGGGCGCCCCAGGTGGCCTCGGCCGCGGCCCGCATGCCCTGGAAGACCCCGAAGGCGGTGAGGATGGAGCTGTCACCGGCACCGCCGTTCGCGCGCGTACGGCCGGTCACGAAGCGGCACTCGCGCGCCACGACGTCCATGTCCTCGCTGTAGGTACCGACGTCGCAGGCGGTGTAGTAGCGCCCGTTCAAGGACTGGACGAACCGTCCATAGGCCCGCAGCAGGCCCTCGGACTTGTCCGTCGCGGGGTCCCCGATGATGACGGCCTTGCCGCCGCCGTGGTCCAGCCCGGCCAAGGCGTTCTTGTACGCCATGCCGCGGGCCAGGTTGAGCACGTCCGCCAGGGCCTCGTCCTCCGACGCGTACGGATAGAAGCGGGTGCCGCCCAGGGACGGGCCAAGCGCGGTGGAGTAGATCGCGATGATCGCCCGGAGGCCGGTGGCCTCGTCCTGGCAGAACACGACCTGCTCGTGGTTGCCGAAGCGGGACGTCTCCCTCTGGGGGTCCATGGGTCCTGTGCCCTTGTGGGGCGACCCGAAGACATTAGGCACGGTAGTGCCCTCCTCTCTGTCTCTAGGTCAGAGTAGAGGAGGTAACACGGCGGTCTCAGCGGCGCGTACGCCCGTACCGCGCGGCCCGCGCGTGCCACGATGCGGGGGTGTTTCCGTACGCCGCGTACCTACGGGTATATGAGCCGGTGACCACCTTCCCCGAACCCTCTCGCACCTTGTGGACGGCCTATGCCGACTCACGCAGGCGGCCTCGGCGCATCCACGCGCTGGGCGCGGAACACCTTCAAGCCAAGTACCGGCTCGTCGCCTCTCCTCCGGTGGTCGTGCCTGAGCACGAGAGCGGGGACGCCTATGTGCGGCGTTCCCACAACATGATCTACATCTGCCCATGGGAGACCCGGCTTCGTTCCTGGCTCGCGCTCACCCGCTTCAAGGAGGAGACCCCCTCCCGGGTGAGTGCCTCCTATGTGGCTCCGTCCGAGTTGCGCAGGGTGGAGGAACGCTTCGAGCGCTGGAAGATGACGGGTCGTTCCCTGCGTCCCCACATCCTGTCCAGCAACTGGCATGTACCGCCCGCGTGGTTCGTACCGTTCGCGGCACAGGAACGCTGCCTGCTGCTGGGCGAGTCCAGGATGCGCGTGCCCGAGGCGCCCAAGGGCGCTCCCACACTGGGTGAACCGACCGGCCGCAGCCGCGCCTTGGCCGCCGGTATGCGCACGCTCATCTACGTCACCGCCATGGTGGACGCACGCGCCCGCGTCGACGCCGCCATGCCCATCATCGACGCCCACCAGGACAGGGCGTTCGGCTTGGACGCGGGACAGGTCGGGACGCTGCGCGAGTGGCTCGCGTCCTTCCACCCCCGCGCGCTGGTCGAGCTCGACTACGGAGGGCTCGTCCACCTCATGGACGATCAGGCCCTCAACGCCGACCAGTCCGTCGCCGAGGTCGGCGTCGCCCTGGCGGCGATGGCCCGCCGCGAACACGAGCTGTCACTGGCGATGATCCGGCGCCTGCATTCCCGCTGGCGTCCCATCAAGGCGCTGGCGTCGGCCAACTGACCGATCATCGCTGGCCTGAACCGGCCAACAACGGGTGAAACTTCTGTCACCTTCGCACCACAGAAACACGTCAGCACCCCCATGGCCAGCCAAAAAGTCCTTTACCCACGGGGTTCACTGCGCTCGCCCCATCCGCCTGACCTGCACACTCGTGCGGTAACCGCGCCTTGCGCGCGGACGAACTGAACCAATTTTCCGAATCCACGCGCGATACGACTATACGTGTCGCTAGAATCACTCAGCGTGACCCAGCGGCTACGAAGACGCGCCGCTCCCGGCCTCGCGGGGATCTTCCCACGCAACTCTCGCCAGGAGCTTGCTTGTCGCGTTGAGTGGTGGCAAGGTTACACGTTGTGATGTCATAGTGGCTCTTTCGGGCCATAGGGGACATCAGTGACCGCGCGAGATCAAAATCGCAGGATCGCTGTCATCGGTCCACGGAGGAGAGGCCGCACACATGTCAGCACGTACGCCAGAGGCCGAGCCCCTGCTGACGCCGGCAGAGGTGGCGACGATGTTCCGCGTCGACCCCAAGACGGTCACGCGCTGGGCGAAGGCCGGAAAGCTGACGTCCATCCGCACGCTCGGGGGACACCGGCGCTACAGGGAGGCCGAGGTCCGAGCGCTGCTGGCGGGAATCCCGCAGCAGCGGTCGGAGTAGGGTCGCGTTCCATCCGGCCCCGCTCCACCACCGAGGCGAGACGCCCAGCGCCTCGCCCGGCCACGAGCGGGTCACGGAAAGGAACACGGTCTTAGCACTCCGGCCGGCGAGCGTCCTCGGCGCTCGCCGAACACACCCGGTACACCATGAGGGGGGCGGCCAGGAGAGCCCTGAACCACGTTCAGAGATCTCCTGGACGATGGATCCGGGACCACGATCATCCGAGAATCGCGGTCCCGGATCTGTGTTTA